>DTYX01001130.1 GCA_012961655.1 Candidatus Poribacteria bacterium | reverse complement strand
TACGGCGGCGTAAATCTGCATCGAAAGGTAATACCGTTTTTTTTAGGATTGATTTTAGGAGAATTTGTGGTCGGTGGATTCTGGACTTTGAGAGGGGCTCTGTTTCATACAGCGACATATAAGTTCTTGTTTTAAAAAAAAGGAGAACAAAGATGAAATTTTCAATCTGTAATGAGATGTTTGAAGACTGGAAAATCGATGATGTCTTTGAATTCGCGGCGGGATTAGGTTATGACGCGGTAGAGATTGCGCCGTTCACCTTATGCGACTCGGTAGTCGATGTTTCACAAAGTGAAAGGGATAGAATTCGCCGCGCCGCAGAAAAATCCCAAATAGCGATTGCGGGTTTACATTGGTTGCTAGTTTCACCGAAGGGATTGCATCTCAGCCATCCTGACGCTGAAATCCGTTCAAAGACCAGGGACTATTTTTTAGAATTAATCAAATTTTGCGCTGATTTGGGTGGTACAATCATGGTCATCGGTTCACCCAAGGAACGCAGTGTGACGGCGCCATTGACATACGAACAAGCGTGGGATTATACCAGAGAGACTTTCGTCCTTGGCGCTCAATGCGCCAAGGAACGAGATGTCATCTTGTGCATGGAACCACTATACAGAGAGTCTACGGATTTCATCAATACACCTGAAGAAGCTGTGAAGATGATACGGGACGTGAACAATCCCAATTTCAAACTAATCCTGGATGTTTATAGCAGCGCTTCGGTCGGAATTGATATCCCCGCGGCCATTCGCGCACATCGAGATTATCTCGCCCACGTCCACACCAACGATGATAATCAGAGCTGGCCTGGCACAGGCGGAGTGGATTATCCGCCGATAATTGAATCGCTGAAGGAGATTAACTACACAGGTTATCTTTCGACAGAGGTGTTTATTTTTGAACCCGACCCTGAAACAATCGCGCGTGAAAGCATTAAATTTTTAAAATCGCTGATTTAGCATCGGTTTTTTCGTATGGCAAGTTAGTTTGAAAAGCAGAAGATATGATTGGAGAGCGGTTGAAAAAACTTACGGTAATCGATTGGGCGCTTGTCTTGGTTTTGCTAACTTCGACTTTATTGAAACTTCGGAATGTCGGACATCGCGCCATAACGTATTGGGACGAGGGTTTTCACGCCCTTGTGGCGAAGAATCTGCTCAAACATCCCTTCAAATTTACCCTTTACGAACAACCATGGCTGCCATACAGCTACACCGATTGGGGCAACAATCATATTTGGCTGCACAAACCGCCGATGGCAATGTGGCTGATTGCCCTATCTTACGCTGCTTTGGGCGTCAATACCTTTGCTCTGCGTTTGCCATCGGTCATTCTAAGTTCAGGAGCAGTCTTTCTAACATATCTCATCGCGGCGGAGTTATTCGATAAACGCATTGGATTTATCGCATCGTTCTGGCAGGGATTTAATGTCTGTACCTTTAACTTAGTCCACGGCTATCTGTATTCAGACCACATAGATATCGCCCTGCTTTTCTGGGTGGAAGTCGCATGTTATCTGTTGGTCAAAGCGGCGAAGACGGGGAAGTTTTGGTATGTCGTTGGTTCAGGCATCGCCCAAGGTTTAGCTTATCTGTCCAAAAGTTATCTCGGCATGGTCACGTTCGGAATAATGGGCGTGTTATGGATTCTCAGACGCATACGATTTTTGGCTAATTCAGAATGTCGTCTGCGGTTCTGGCATCTCCCCGTTCAGTTGATGTCATCTGTACTGACGGTTGCGCCATGGGCGGGATATTGTTTGATATTTTATCGCAAGGAATATCTCTACGAACACAAACGGGTGCTCGACCATCTTTATACCGATGTCGAATCGTGGGGCGCGACGTGGGACCGGCCGCTGTTCGATTACATGGTTTTGATATATCCGGCGATTTACACGGCGGTATTGGCGGCATGCGTGTTTCTCTTTGTCGTAGCATTGCGGCGGCGAAACATCGGGGAGATATTTGTCCTGGCGTGGGCGGTCGGCGTCATCGCTCCGCAGAGTTGGGCGCTGACGAAAACGCCTTCGGCGACGACAATAGCCATTCCTCCATTGTTGATAGGATTTTCGACCATCATCGGTCGTTCGTTAGCTTCCCCAGAGACCCGTTTTCTCGGAAAAAACGGGTCTCTGAAATACAGATATACGGCGATATGGTTGGCTTCGGTGTTGGCAATGCTGGTCATCAGCGGCGGCAAAACAAACGTTCCAGGTAGGGACGACTTTGACGGTCTGCAAAAGTTCGCGCCGTATATTGAAGCGAATTTCTGGATTATCAGCAGGTTGATTGTGACGGGCGCCCTTTTTGCGATGTTGTTCATCTTTCTGAAAAAGTTTCCATGGCCACATTACGCCGCGTTAAGTCTACAATTGATAGCCGCTGGATTGACGGTGTCCTTCGCCGTTCAATACGTCAACGAAGCTAAATTAGTAACCGACCGCAACGTCAACGAACCGACTTATGCCGTCATCGGCAAAATCGTTTCGGAAAAACTTCCGAGCAACGCCTGTCTATTGTTAGATGAAACCGATTATGGGCATCACTTTTTTCTGATGTTCCATTCGGGTCTGAGCGCATATCTGCTCAGAGACCGCGATATGCGCACATCCGCGGAACAAGCCCGCCAGGCCAAAGCCATCCCCTATCTCGTAACCCGCAAAACTTATGATTACCCGCTGATATTTGAGGATTTAAGCAAAACCCCATATCGGGTGTATCTGCTTGATAAAAATGAGAAATAGATTTCAACGAGTCAATTGCATATTCCATTTTATCGGCAATCTGCTAAAAACGTTGGGCTTGATTATTCTGCTCCCGCTGATAGTCGTATTCATTTATTGGGGGCAGAAGGGCGATGGCTGGAATACCGTTATCACTTTTATTATATCAGCTTTGTCTTCATTTTCGTTTGGGATGATACTGCAGAAGGCATTTAAGCCAGGTAAAACGCCAGATGGGACGAGTTGTATGCTTATGTGCGGTTTAAGCTGGGTCTTTGCTTCAGCGTTTGGAGCTTTGCCCTTTGTAATCGGAATCAAGTCAAACTATCTCAACGCTTACTTTGAAGCGATGAGCGGATTTACGACCACAGGCATCACAGTTTATTCGGGATTGGATGATATGCCAAGGAGCATTCTCTTCTGGCGTGCGCTTACGTTTTCTCTAGACTAACGTTTTCATCTCTCCACTATTAGTTTACAGAAATTCCCCATGAGAAGAAATTAAAATATAACCCAAGCGGATTGCTGACAAGATGTAGCGCAAGTTTCAGACTTGCGTTACAAATCTTTATAGAAATTCCCCACGCGGGAAAATATCC
>DTYX01001129.1 GCA_012961655.1 Candidatus Poribacteria bacterium | reverse complement strand
GAATTTCCACTTTTTTTATTAGCCACGGATTTACACGGATTTTTTTTAGATTTTTACTTGTCTGCCTTCGTCAAACGCAGTGCCATGCATTCCGAGGCCTTCCGCCAGGCAGGTCAGTGTTTTATCAGTGTTTCATCAGTGTTTCATCAGTGGCTCAATTTTCTCAAGTACTGATTATACCATGAACAACATTTAAGTTCAATCCAAAAGAGCTTAACGGAAATGTTTACGCGGAAACCCAAAATTTAGGCAATCAGGCAAAAGGTGGACGTGATAGGGAAACGGAACATCTAATTATGCACACCCCTCAGATAGATAAAAATTGTTTATTGTATAAATTTAAGTTTAACATTTTGTGTTCAAAATGTCCAAAAAAATTTTGTTTTCCAAATCGAACATAAAAAAGCAGCCCACGAGGAATTATCGCAAGCTGCTTTTAATTATAAGGAATTTCCACGTTAATTAGTATCCTGTTTTAATTTTCCCCCATGTCACTGTCAAGCGACCGGCTGGCTCAACGGGAACGTACATGAATGAGGCAATCTTCTCCGCGCTCAGGGCCTCATCCCATATCCGGACTTCATCGACGCTGGCATTTAGAAACTGACCATCTTCCCTGTGGGCGATAAAGATTGGTCTTGTTCCATCGCAAGGCACATTCGCATTCGCATCACTTTCGGCGACTAGCTCACCATCGATATAAGCTTTGGAGCCTACTCCAGGTTCAAAAGAACCGGCGACGTAGTGCCATTCATCCTTGGGCAAACTGCCTCCGCTTGGTTCTGAAACGCCGCTGCCGCCGCAGTTCCAGACAGAAAATCCAACAGCGAAGTTATCGTAGATATACAGAGCATATTCCCACTCGCCGCCAGCGCCTTTCATCACGACCGGTTGTCTGCTTTGCCCATGCGTATCCGTAGCAGTAGCATGTACCTTTACCCAGGCGGAAATGGTTATGCCTTCACCGGTTGCCTGTGGACTTAGGTCTACCGGAATTTCGACGAAATTCGTCTTGCCATCAAAATCGAGAGCTTTGCCAAATTTGGCTTCTGGACCATCCACCCACGTCGGATTAGCCCCGCCTTTATTTCCCAATTTGCCATCATTTCCGCCAATCTGCTCCGTTACTGTATCTCCTGCTCCATCATTAAACTGCAGATGCAAGACAAGGTTGCCCTCTTTTACGCCCGCTTGTATAAAAAGCGGCAGCAGCAAAAGCCCTAAAACTATTAAGCTGAAAGTCAAAAATCTAATCATTGTTTTCCTCCTGGTATAATTATTAGTGTGCATCAACCTTGTTGATACACATAACCTTAATAAAGTTCTTTGATTGTCCCCCACGTAGTCGCTAGATGGCTTTCGGGGTCAACAGCCGCGCCGCCGAAAGGCGTCTCCATGAGAGATTTTAGCTTTTTCGGGTCGACAATGTAATCCCATATCACGACATCATCGATGACAGCTTTTAAGAATTGACCATCTTCTCTGTGGGCGATAAAGATGTTTCTGTTGCCATCGCAGGGCACATTCGCATTTGCAGCGCCTTGGGTAACTAGTTCGCCATCAAGATAAGCTTTGGAACCCTTTTTCGGTTCAAACGAACCGCATTGAGCATGCCATTCATTGCCTGGCAGATTACCGCCACTCGGTTCTGACACACCACTGCCGCCGCAGTTCCAGACAGAAAATCCGGGAGCAAAATTATCGTAGACATACAAAGCGTACTCCCATGCTCCACCAGCGCCTTTCATAACAATTGGTTGTCTGCTTTGACCATGATTGTCTGTTCCCGTCTTCAAGACTTTCACCCAGGCGCAGATGGTTATCCCTTTATCGGTTTGAAAACTGAAATCCGCGGTATCTTCGATTTCCACAAAATTTGACTTGCCATCAAACTCTAACGCTGTTTTATAGTGTTTAGATGGGCCATCGACCCATATTGGATCTTTGCCTCCCTTATTACCGAGTTTCCCAGTCTTGCCGCTTTTTGAGTGGTCTTTTACTGTTGTTCCTCTTCCTTCATCAAAGTTTAGGTATAATACTACTGTATCGTCCTTGAGCCTTGCCACTCCCACTATTATTGGCGTTAGAAGTAACCCAATAACAAGGAAACCCACGAGTAAAAATTTGTACATTACTCATCTCTCCTATTCAAAGTTTAATTTTTAGTATAGGTTCTAAACGTTTTATCGGATTTAATATTTACTCAATAGTCATATAATATTAGTTTAACATTTTCATTTTAAGATGTCAAATGAAAATTTTAGTTCATCCGAAATCTCCTCCTCAGCTATCATAAATACTACATTCTATGGGATAGTTGGGTGTGGTAATATTTCACGAACCCACATGCATGTTTATCGGGCTGAAAAATCCTTGACATTGGGATTGATAAAATGGTATGATAAACACCAAAAGGTTTGACTCATCTGATATGCAAAGATTTATGGTTTTTGTTCGGTACTTCACAAACGGATATTATGATGAAAATTCTCCGTTCAGAAGAATTTATTTCTGCTCTGCGGAGGAGTGGAAATATAAGAACTAAATTATCATGAATGACAATATCTCAAAATTTGACCTCAAAGCCAAAATTCTTTCCAACATTGAAATCGCCGAATCACATTTTCAGATACAACTTGCATGCTCTGAAATTGCCGCCACCGCAAGACCAGGTCAATTTATTCATCTGCTCATCGACCAACGTTATGAACCGCTGCTCCGGCGGCCGTTTACGATTTACAGAGCGGAAAATGGCATTATCGAAATTATCTTTCAAGTTATCGGACGCGGAACGCGCTTATTGTCTCAGAAACGTCCGGGCGACGAAGTCAGAGTCATGGGACCGTTGGGCAATAGTTTCGTTATTCCAGAGAAATTGGATACAGCCATCCTCATCGGAGGTGGCATTGGGATTGCGTCGTTGGTGATGCTGGCGGAAGAATTGAAAAGAAAGAAGAGGTGTTCCATCGGATTGGTAGGCGCGCAGAATTGCAGGCAAATCCTCTGCGTCGATGACCTACAAGCTGTAGGAACGGAAGTGTACGTCTCGACTGACGACGGCAGTTGCGGCTATCATGGTTTGGTGACGGAGTTGTTAAGGAAAATTCTTTTAAATTACGCATCACGCATCACGCAT
>DTYX01001128.1 GCA_012961655.1 Candidatus Poribacteria bacterium | reverse complement strand
GCCAGGAGTACTCAGCATCTTCAAATTGCCGATACTCCCGATTTCCAGACTCTATACATGGAATCTATGATGTTTTAAAATGATGACTTTTTCTATAAGAAATTGAAACAGACAAATGGCAATAGAACATTAGCCGCCAAAAAACTTGAAATCCAGCGAACGTATCTCTCACGACTCATTAAAGAGTTGGATATAGATGCATAAATGTTGACATTTTCTTGTATAGATGGTTTAGCTGAGGGCTGTATTAACTTACCATCCCAGAAGATCAATGACTTCCTTTAGATTTGGAATCCCAGCGCGCCCGCCTAATTTAAGGCAACTGAGTGCGGCGGTAGCTGAGGCAAACTCAGCCATTTTTTTGACGTCCCAATTTTGTAACATTCCATAGATAAAGGCGCCGTGAAAAACATCCCCAGCGCCCGTCGTATCGACGACCTCTACTTGGTGGTAAGCGGGATATTGAAAAGTTCCTTCTGAGTGGGTAACGACACAACCGTTTTCGCCTAAGGTTACGATGCCAATCTTCGACCCCATTGCAAAAAGTTTTTGGGTAACTTCTGTAAAGGACATACCAGGCGCCATTTCACTGGCAAACATTTTAGACACGATTGCCACATCAGTCAGCTTCAGTAGTTCGCAAGCGTTTTCGGTATACCAACCTCCATCATATACGACTCGAATTCCCGATGTCTTAGCCCATTTTGCCGCGGTAATAGAAGCTTCATCGGCGTCATCGAGGTGAAGTATCTTCGCAGATGTAATAAAATCTTTATCTAATTCATCAATTTTCAAAGGTGAACACGTCTCAACACGCGGTGTGAAGCAACGTTCGCCGGAATACTGGTCGACCAAAACCAATACGACGCGGGATTTTGCGTCGCATTCTGTGATGAAGCGGCTAATATCCACTCCCTCTTTTAACAATTCATCTTTGATAAAATCACCGTCTGGGTCATCACCTGTCTTGCCGATAAAACTCACTTTCGCCCCTAAGCGCGCCAGAGCTACCATGGCGGTCGCGACAGGGCCGCCTCCTTGACGACTGTAATCCACGGCTCTGCATTTCTGCCCGAATCCCGGCGCGTGGGGCACGATAAAGAGATTATCCACAGTGGACATGCCTATGCCGATTACATCGAATTTCGTTTCCATTTTAGCCACTTTTATACTTCCGAAGTCTCGAAGACCTCGGAAGTATGACCTTATAGTGGAAGATTTACCAGTTTGCCTTCCCTACTGGATTTGTAAATTGCTAAAATAATTTCAACCGCTTTTCTGCCTTCCCGCCCTTCCACTAATGGCGCTCTGTTTTCATCAAGGGCTTGTAGCATGTCAGTCATCTGCCTGCGGTGATTTTCATGGCTGATAGCTCTGGGGTCAGAGGCGCCACCGCCGCCGGATTTCCTTTGCGCAAACCGCTTTCGAATCTCTTCATCTTCGGGTATCTCCGGGTCAAATTCCCAGCGAAGAATATCCACCTCTTCTAAGATTACTGTCCCGTTGAAACCGGAAATCTCAAGCTTTTTCAATAAGCCTGGATACGCGGATGTTGTGCCTTCGATAACGCCAAAAGCACCGTTTTCAAAACGCAGTGCCGCTACGGCCACATCCTCCACCTCAATGCGTTCATGAGTCATAGTATCGCAAAACGCTTGGACGGATTTGACCGGTCCCATAAACCATTGAAGTGTGTCAATGGCATGAATAGATTGATTCATCAATGCGCCGCCGCCGTCCAGTTCCCAGGTTCCGCGCCATCCGCCGCTATCGTAATACTCCTGAGTACGATACCATTTGACGTAGGCATCACCTAGCACCAGTTTACCAAATCTGCCGCTATCGATGGTCTTTTTGACCAACTGATTGCAATCGCTGAATCGAGAGGGAAAAATCGCACACAACGTCACACCCGCTTTGTCACACGCATCGATAATGGCATCGCAACGCTCTAATGTGATTTCGAGAGGCTTTTCGACAATTACATGTTTGCCCGCTTCAGCGGCGGCGACAGCCGGTTCCTTATGAGCGCCGCTTGGAGTGCAAATATTTACGATATCTAAATCATCGCGTTTTAACATTTCGTTATAATCCGTATACCAATCCACATTATATCTATCAGCAACTCGTCGGGCATTTTCAGGATTTCTCGAACTGACAGCGACTAATTTGCCATTATCCAGTTCATCAATTGCAGCGGAATGAAAATCCGAAATCATACCACAACCGATTATTCCAAAGCCATAGGTTTTCATAAGATGTACCTCCAGTGTAACTAAGGAGTGCTAGAAAATTGTAATTTAGTTTAACCTATTTTCATTAAAACGTCAATGAATTTTCGATCGATGGCAAGCCTCGTCCCCCACAGTCCAGGCTAAGCGGCATTTCTACTTTCCTCAACGCGCCCTAATCCAATTTCCTATAAACTTTTATGAGAACTTCTTAGGCTCATTATCCGAATCTCTTATCACTCTCCAATAATCTTCACGCTATAAGCCATTTCATCTACAATCTCCTTTAAATGATATGAGACTTTTCGGAAATTCTGAAAGCTCATTATCACTGATTTTCGCCGATTCTT
>DTYX01001127.1 GCA_012961655.1 Candidatus Poribacteria bacterium | reverse complement strand
TTGATTATTGGGCAACTGGCGAAGTAACTGAGGCGTTGATGAAACATCTAGGCACAGAAACAATCACAGACTTATACAATCATCTGAATATCGATAAAATTATGGGCGTTGCTCCTCGCTACATCGGGCCAGAATTGCGAACCCATCCAGATGGCTCGGTTGAAGATTTTTGGGGCACGCGCCGGAAAGCTCAAGCGTATGACACAGGCGTCTACTGGGAAATCAGCGTGTGGCCTATTGCCGATGCAGAGACCATTGATGATTTGCAGGAGTATCGGTGGCCGAACGCGGATTGGTTTGATTTTTCCAATATCCCGTCGGCGTGCGATGCCATTGTTGACCATCCGATTCAGGCTGGCTCAGTCGGGCCATTTTATGAATATTGCAACATTCGTGGTATTCAAAAAACGTTGGAAGACATGGCGTTGCGTCCGGAGTTTGCGCATTATGTCATCGATAAAATTATGACGTTTGACATAGAATATCTGAGCCGAATATTTGAGGCGGGGCGAGGTAAGATTGACCTAACCTCCATTGGCGATGATTTTGGAATGCAAGACCGCCTTTTGATGAGTATGGAGATGTGGCGTGAATTCTATTATCCTCAATTTGAGCGAATTGTCAACCTCGCCCGACAATACGGTATCAAGGTGTTTCATCATGACGACGGCGCTGTGATGGAATTGGTTCCGGATTTCATCGAATTGGGGATTGATGTGCTCAATCCGATTCAATGGCAGTGTGGCATGGATTTGACAAAGCTCAAAAGTGAGTTCGGCAAACACTTATGTTTTCACGGCGGCATAGACAATCAATGGGTTTTGCCTTTCGGCACGACCGCTGATGTCAAACAGGAGGTGACGCGTTGCATTTCCATTTTAGCATCGGATAAAACCGGCTATATGCTCGCGCCCTGCCACAATATCCAATCCAATACGCCAATTGAAAATATTATGACGATGTATGAAGTCGCAGCGGTTGAGGGCAGGTTCGCGTAATGAAAAACAGGAAAAGCGAGTCGATTTACAAGGCGGTTATTCTAGGTTGCATTCTCATACCCCTCAATTGTTACTGGGTTGTGCAGATTGAGATGGGGCGATATTTAGCGTATCCGACTTGTATCTCCCTCTTCTTCAATGTAGTTTTCAATATCTTCCTTCTGCTCGCCTTGAACGTCATTCTCATCAGGCTATTGCCGCGGTTTGCCTTTACTCCCCGCGACTTGCTCATAATCTACACAATGTTATCGGTCGCCACTGGCATAAGCGGGTTGGATATGATGCAAGATGTGGTGTCCAATTTGGGGCACGCGTTCTGGTATGCGACACCGGAGAATGAGTGGAAACAACTCTTCTGGCGCTATCTGCCCAAACACCTCGTTGTTGATGACATAAAAGCGCTCAGAGGATACTATGAAGAACCTTCTAACTTTTTCACTAAGGAGCATTTTAACGCAGCGAGTCTCCTGTGTAATCGAGGGCTACTAATCGGATTCGCGTTGGCGGCGAGTATAGACTTGTTAAACGGACTAAAGATTTTTTATCCCGCGCTGCCGCAAATCCCCATCCGCGGCTATAATCTCAGAACATTTTTGATTTCAAAACCGTGGTCTGCTGTTGGATGGTTTCCAGTCCGATTTTATCCATTTGTCATCGGAATGGGTTTTCTAATACCGTTGGACCTTTCCTTTTCGTGTTGGGCTTTCTACCTGATATATAAACTGCAATTAGTCATCGGTAGCGCCATGGGGTTCCGGAGTTTGCCGCGTTTTCCGTATGGCAATGAACAAGCCGCTGGAGCTTATATCGGGTTATGTGTGTTGGCGTTGTGGGTTAGCCGCCGGCATCGCGGGAATGACGCTCTGGGCAACGGGTGTTTTTCTCGGCTTATACTTTGCCATCTCGATTGCAGTCACGCGCATGCGCGCTGAACTTGGGACACCTGTACATGACTTGTGGTATAGAGGCTCCACAGGACCAGACACAATTATGGCGACCATTTTCGGCGCAAAACAGCTCGGACCGGCTAATCTTACCGTAATGGAGTTGTTCTACGGCTTTAACCGCGATTATCGCAATCATCCTCAGCCGCATCATTAGGCTCGTTCGGCTCTTTTTTGCTGTATGTCATCATGACATATAGCATGCCGTATGCCCATGGCACGCATGTCGGTTGGGAAGCATTTGGAAGGTTGCGCCGACGGCTCGAGGTCCCGATGAGCACCGATTATCCGGGCGTGGGATTTATGGGTACTGGTTTTGTCGTAACGGCTCTCCTAATGTTTTTAAGGACGCACGGATAAAAGCAGTAAAAATCAGTGTTTAAGTAGCCGAATTCCCGAACTTTGGCAAGTTCGGCTACATTCGGGTTAATCC
>DTYX01001126.1 GCA_012961655.1 Candidatus Poribacteria bacterium | reverse complement strand
TGTACAAAATTCTGTAACAGAAACATTGCAATATATATTATTTTATGCTATAATTTCTGATATGAGACTTAGTGACTATGCAAGAAAAGTTGGCGTTAGTTATAAGGCCGCATGGAATTGACTTAAGGCGGGGCAGGAGAGTTTTGGGCGACGAGAAAGATGGTTATCCTCAAGTAAGTTACTGAATATCAAGGGCAGGGATACACCACTCCTTGCCCTTTTTCATACTTAATTTTTGTCAATAGCCGCTTTCTGAGTAAACCGTTAGTTCATTATTATTCTTTACATTTCACGTTTCACATTTTACGCTCTACGAAAGAGACTGTTCGTCGCGTAGTTTATTCCGCAGAGCAGGGCTCCTCAGTAGCTTAGTAGCGTAAACAACCTTTAAAAATTCAAAAATCGAAACGAGGGGTGTGGAATACAGATTTGTACCACTCCAATGGCTGGTTATCATTATCTTGCCCTTTGCATCATTAGCGTCTTATGCGTGACATCAATTGTTAGAAGCAAGGAGAATCCCGACCTGCCTGCGCCGCTTCCGCCGCGGCAGGCAGGTATTTCATTCCCACCGATGTCGCTCTTTCATAAAATTGAACGCCTGCAACCTGTTGAGTCAGAGGTTGGAGAAGATAGCGAAGCTCTGGTAACATATTCATATCGACTGAAATATTGGCCGATTATTCCGAAGAGCGAAGTTGTATCTCTGAATGGAAAGGAGATATCGAGAGGCGCTGATTATGCCATAGATTACGAAAAAGGATACATTTCGCTTCTCTTTCCCATTCCAGCGGATTCTTCGATAGAGATTGAATATGACATCATTCCGCTGAGAATCAAAAAAGTTTATCAGCGCCAGCTTTTTTTTCCGAAGCGTCCGCTCACAAAACCCTCTGAACTTCAACAACCACATGAGCCAGCGGAGATACCTTCGGAACCTACAACGCCTTCGGCTCTGAGGGTAACTGGGACTAAAACATTTTCGGTATCAATGGGCAGTGGACGTTCTCTAACACCGGACCAATCCCTCAGAATCAATGTCGATGGCAAAGTGTCTGAAGCTGTCAGCGTAATCGCGATGCTCTCCGACCAAGATTTACCGTTCCAGCCTGAGGGGATAACCGAAGATATTGAAGACCTCGACCAGAAACTTATCAGAATTACTTCGCCACACGTTTCCGCCACATTGGGGGATTACGAAGGGGCAATCGGCGAATCGGAGTTTGTCGCTTTCCCGCGCGCTTTGGAAGGTGTCATGGTACGCGGCGATTTCGACTGGGGAAGTTTTAGTGTCATCCCCAGCGCCATTCCGAAAGGTCAATCATTTTCTAAAACTATACATGGCATTGAAGGGCAGAGCGAGTATCGGCTTGATGCTGATGGCCAGTATATCGTCGTAAAAGCGGGCAGCGAAATAGTCTGGCTCAACGGTGAACGGATGCGGCGCGGCGAGGACAATGATTACGTCATTCAAGATTATGGCGACCCAACCATAGAATTTACCAGTAAGCATCTGATTACCGGCGACGATGTGATTCGAGTCGATTTCGAATATATTCCAGAGGACATCGCCTACAAGCAGAGTCTGTACGGCGCTTCGGGGAAACTGAATTTAATGAACGGCAATGGAACTTTGGGGGTCTCTTATGCTGTCGAAGCAGACGATAAAGACAAGCCGTATATTATCCTGTCCGAAGATGATATAAACAATTTGCGAAATAATGTACTAACTCCTTATAAAAAGGTGGATGCCGCGGGGAAACAGTCAACTCTCTGGGGTAAACTCAAACAAGAAGCGGAATTCGGAATTCGGAATTCGGAATTCCAAATTCCAAATTC
>DTYX01001125.1 GCA_012961655.1 Candidatus Poribacteria bacterium | reverse complement strand
GATTTCACTACGGAGGATTTTGAAAGGAGCATTGAACATAATATCCAATCCAAGCGAAGACTTGATATAATTTACATCGGGCTAAAGCCTTTTGTGGCTGAACGAATTAAATCCGTAAAAGCGCAACTGGCGGGTCAAAAAAGAGGATTCGTTCTGCGCCCGTTTACCTCTCGGCGGAGATTTTCCACTGTCCGACGAGCTAAATCGCAGGTTAGATGAGTGCCACCGCCTCATGGGGGAGAAAATGAACGAGGGCATTTTTTTATGCCTTTTCATGCCTTTCTCCCCCCTCAAGGAGGTGACAAAGAATGAAACGCATGACGATAATCATAAGCATCGTCCTGGTAATAGCCATCATAGGCATTGCTTTCCAGATTACACAAGCCCAGAGGCAACCTCGCCAACGGCCCAGCGGATTCGGAGTGATACAAGCTGTGGAGAACGCCTGGGCTGCCATTGCCTTTGAAGTAAAGGTCGATAATGCAACATTAGAAAAAGCTCGACCGTATTTTCAAAAAGCCTGGGACGAACGAAAGAAACTGATAAAGGATTCTGCTGGCGATTTTCGAGCAATCGCAGATGGCATGACAAAGGTCAAAGCTGACTTATACGAGAAGCTCAAAACCGTTCTGACAAAGGAACAGATGAGAAAGCTGATTGAATGGGAAAGGTCACAACGGCAACAACCACGCATGGGCGGTCCTGTTGTCAATCGACCCGGTGCTGAAGGCTCTCCAGTTGTGATTAATGAACTGATGGCGTCCAACACGAGGAGCATCAGGGACCCACAGGGGGATTACGATGACTGGATTGAACTCCACAACCTTAGCAACAAGGAAATCAATCTCTCAGGAATGTATCTGAGTGATAATAAAAATAACCCGCGTAAGTGGGCATTCCCAGAAAACACGTTCATTCCCGCTGGAGGTTACTTGATTGTTTGGGCGGATGGGAATGGTAGCGCTCGACCCGGACTTCACGCGAACTTCAGACTTTCAATAAACGGAGAAATGGTGATACTGGTTGATAAGGATGAGCGGGGAAATAAGATTCTTGACTCAGTCGAATTCGGCAAACAAGAAGCAGATGTTGCTTACGGCAGATTTCCTGACGGCACCGGAGATTTCAGAAAATTAACGATAAGCCCAGGGAAGAAAAACGAGTAAATACAAGATTCTATCTTGGTTGGCGAGTTCTAAAGCGACTAATCAGCAGGGGATTGATGGAAAACACCTGAAGGAGATGAAAGTATGCTTTCTTTCAACCGCCCCGATAAATCGGGATTTGTCAACTCGTTAGCATTTGTGTTCATTGTCAGTTTGACGCTGACGGTGGATTATATCGTTTTGGCGCAAGGAGATGACAAGAATATTGTCATCAACGAAATCATGTATCACCCGCCAAGCGACCTCGAAGGAGAGGAATTTATAGAACTGTACAACACAGGCAAAACGCCCGTTGACCTTTCCGGGTGGAAGTTCACAAAGGGGATTAGGTATACATTTCCTCAAGGCACAATCATCGAGCCGGACGGTTATCTCGTGGTTTGTCGAGCGTTGGATGAATTTCGAGCTGCTTACGGGGAGGACATCATCGCTGTTGGGAACTTCAAGAGGAAGCTCAGCAACAGGGGAGAGCAAGTTGTGCTTTCAGACAACACAGGAAGGACAATCGACAGCGTGAAATACGCTGACCGTTTACCGTGGCCGGTCGGTGCGGACGGTTATTCATCCTCACTTGAACGCATCTGCCCGAAAGCTTCAGGGGAAGCCTCAAACTGGGCTCCCTCCCCACTTCCGATGAATGAGAGGCAGCCGACAGGTACACCGGGGCGGCGAAACGCGAACTATTCCGAGGAACTACCCCCGGTTATATCGGAAATTGAATTTTATCCTCAAAATCCTAAACCGAACCAGCCCGTTGCTGTGCGGGCGAAGGTAACTGATAAAAATGTAGCGTCAGGGCTCTGTCCTCGACCTAAAGTCATCCTGTTATATCGCGTGGCGAAATCCGGCTATGAAGGTGAGGAGGTAGAGTTGCCGATGGAACCGTATTCGGAGGGCGGAGAGTCTGGACTCTACAACGCCGTTATACCTGGGCAACCCGCACGCTCTATCATACGGTTTCGCATCAAGGCGGTTGGCGACAGTGGCGCGGTCCGCTTCCAACCAAACCAGCATGAACCGAGGCCCGCTTATTCTTGCTTCGTCTACGAAAATGCGGAGTCAGCGACGATTCCGATGTGTTTTATTATAAACGTCGATGAGGAGTTGTATCAAACAGCGCGGCGAAACGAAGGGCAGCGGCGGCGCAGGATTGCGATGGAGATGTTCCGTCGGGATACCGCTCTGGAATCTGCATGGTTTTATCATACTTTCGAGCAGAATCTGAACGCAGAACAGACTCTCAGTCTGCGCGAAATCTATCGAGAGAAATCCGACGCACGCGAAAAGATGATTGTGGATGTAATCGAATCTCAAAACTTGTCTGAATATCTGAAGAGTTTTCCAGATAAGGTTAAGGCGTTTAACGAAGACCTGCTGTCAGCTACCAAAACGGTTTTGACTGAAAAACAAAACGCTGATTTTGTCAACTGGTATAGGCAGAATTCGCTTGCAACAGCTATGAGAGCTCCCCGACAGGGACCAGAACAATTCCTAAGACGGCTTATTAATTTTGAAACGCCGTGGTTCTTTCAAACAGTAATTCTCGGTTTGAGCGAATCACAGTTTGAAAAGCTGAAATCTATCTATCAGGAAGCCTTAAAAGAGCGCCAAGAGATTATTAATCTCGCTGCAAGGGATGGAAGGGGATTTGAAATCTTTGATAGAATAATGGAGTTGAGACGTTCCATCTCTGAAAAGCTCGAAACAGTGCTAACAAATGAACAACAGGAGGAGTTCAGGCAGTGGATGGAGGAGAACTCAGATTTCGGAATGGGCCGCCCAGGCCCTCCTGGACCACCGCGCCGAAGACCGACAGAGGCTAGAGAAGATCGCCCTGGTTTCGAGCCTCCGCTTCGTCGAAGACCGGCGGAGGGCAACCCTCCGTCCAGAATGAGGCGCCCCGGCTCTGAGCCGCCAAGGCAAAGACCAGAGGACAAAAACCGTCCCTTCAGAATGGGGCGCCCTGGTCCCAAGCCATCGCCACCGCCACGCGGAAAATCGGCTTTTGTCTATGTGTCTCCAGATACAAGGACTTACCAAATTTACGATTACATCAATGTTACACCGCGCACCGGCGGCTATAAAGTTCGTTTTCACAAAGACCAATTGCTCAATGGAATGAAGATAATCAATCTTCTTTTTGAGTATATGCCACGATTTGCCCTTGCGGAACACCTTTCCTACGAACTCTACAAACGCGCTGGCGTGCCGGCTGAACACAGTGAGTTCATCCGCCTCTCAATAGATGATTCCTTGCTCGGCTATCACCTACTCATTGAACAGCCGAACCGCAATTTTCTCAGGGGGCACAAACGGGACGACGATGGTAACCTATACAAGATTCTTTGGTATGAGGAAGGCGTGGTCGCTCAACACGAAAAAAAGACGAATTCCCACACAGGACACGATGATGTTGTAAGCCTCGTCTCAGCCCTCAATAACACCAAAGGCGAAGAGCAATGGAATTTTATTAAACGCCACTTCAACGTCCAAGAGGTAATCAACTACTTCGCCGTCAGCATGTGTTTATCAAATTGGGATGGCTTCTGGAACAACTATTTCACTTACCATGACATCAATGGGAATGGCAAATGGGAAATCTATCCCTGGGATGAGGACAAGACGTGGGGCTTTTATGATGAGAAACCGCTTGCAAACGATTTATACGATATGCCGTTGACCTTTGGTATGGATGAAGAACTGCTACCTGGGGAGGAAAGGGGACCTAAAGGTGGGCCAAACTGGAGACGTCCGGGTAAACCGTCTTGGTGGCGACCAGCGGGCTACTTTTCAGGACCACTTCTGGCAAATCCACATTTTAGGAAGCTCTTCCTCATCCGTCTCAAAGAAATTACAGAAACAATGTTTACCGAAGCAATTTTTTTCCCCATCATCAACGAAATGGAGAAAAGGTTGGAGCCGGAGGTTCGCATTCGCGCTGAAGCAAATGGTCAGGATGTTGATATCGCGATGAAAACATTTCATGACGATATCAAATCCCTACGACAATTTCTCATAAAACGCAGAGAATTTATCCTCGAAAGCAACTTTCAATAATGAATGAAGTTTAAGAAGAAGTTTTCAAAAAAAGTTGAACTTTTACCGTAATACGTAATGCGTAATTTTTTCTTCTTACGCACTGCGTATTATGCGCCAAAGTCTTATCCACTACAAGATTCGCTTGGGAAACGGAGGAACTGAAGAGTGCAGAAACTAATCTTTGGGCTAATTGGCGGACTTGGTCTTTTCCTCTTTGGAATGAAGACCATGTCTGAGGGTTTGGAAAGAGTAGCCAGCAAGCGACTAAGGGATATCTTGCGATTCTTTACAAGGACGCCCCCGCTTGCTGTATTGACGGGAGCGGGCACTACCGCTCTTATTCAGAGCAGTAGCGCGATGATGGTTATGTTGATTGGTTTTGTCAATGCCGGGCTTTTGACCTTAGGACAAGCCATCGGAGTGATGATGGGAGCTGAAATCGGGACATCCTTTACAGCTTGGTTGGTTTCCATCTCAGCGTTCAAAATTTCCGCCTACGCCTTGCCAGCCGTTGGGATAGGTTTCGCTTTGAATCTGTTAGCTAAGACTAAGAAAGTCAAGCTTTGGGGGCAGGTAATGCTCGGATTTGGGGTGCTGTTCTTAGGGCTTATGTTCATGAAGGATGCGTTCGTTCCCCTGAAGGAAAGCCAGGCTTTTAAAGATTTTTTCACTTTTAGCAGATTGCCTATTTGGGGGCCTATTCTGGGCATCCTGGCTGGTATGGTGGTTACAGCGTTGATTCAGAGCAGTAGTGCTACCATTGCTACGGTTCAGATTTTAGCCTTTCAGGGTTTAATCTCTTTTGAGGCAACCATTCCTCTGATTTTTGGCTCTAATATTGGCACTACCATCACCGCCCAAATAGCTTCCATAGGCACTGTTCTTTCGGCTCGTCGGATAGCTAGGGCTCAATTGGTGTTTAATGTTTTGGGCGTCGCCTTCATCTTCCCTTTAGTACAGTTTGGGCTTTATACTAAAGCTGTTGAGTATTTTATCCCCGGTGCTATTACTCCCGCGAATGTGATGATGTATATCGCAGTCTGCCACACCTCTTTCAATCTACTCAGTGTGGCTGCCGGCTTACTTTTGATTGGTCCTTTGGAAAAAATTGCAATCAAAATGGTTCCTTCAAAACGCGAACTGCTCAAGATAATGCCTCACTATTTAGAGGAACATCTTTTAAACACCCCTCCCATAGCGCTCAAACAATCCGTCCGTGAGATGGTAAGGATGATTGCCTTAGCCCGAGAAGCGCTCAATGATGCTATGAGAGGATTTTTGGAAAACGACGCAAAGCTGTTATCGACAGTAGCACAAAAGGAGGAGATTATCGACGCTTTTCAGAAGGATATCACCGATTACCTTGTCCAGTTATCTGAAAGAAGTTTGAACCGGGAAGTATCTGAAAAGTTACCAGCTCTCCTTCATTCAGTGAATGACATCGAGCGAATCGGTGACCACGCGGAGAATTTAATGGAACTTGCGGAGAGGAAAATCGAGGAGAAGCTCCCTTTTAGTGAGAAAGCGATAGCTGAGCTTAAAAAAATGTTTGACGAAACTGACCGAATGCTAAATATAGTTGTTTTGGCCATGGAGACGGATAATAAAGAAGAAGCTCGTCGCGCTCTACAACATGAGGATACGCTCAACAAATTACAGATTCAATTTCGAGAGAGCCATATTCAAAGATTGCAAAATGGGGAATGTTTTGTGCTTTCGGGGATAGTTTTCCTGGATTTCATCAACAATTTGGAAAAAGTCGGTGACCATTTAAAAAATATCTCCTTAGCAATCCTTCAACAGCGGCTCTAACCTTACTCAATTCCGAATTCCGTACACATGGGAGGTGATAATATGACTAAAAAGATTGGGATAGCCATTTCAGTGACATTCATTGGAATTCTAATGGTTGTCGCGGCGATTGTATGGTACGACAGCGCCACCGCTCAGCCTCCTTTTCCCAGCCCAGAAGCATCGGCTATCTGTGCGACGAACGACTACGTATACGTTTTATCCGGTGATACGCTCTATCAATTTAAAGCGGCGGACTTAAAATTGATGGGGAAGACGCGCATTGAAAAAGAACCCCGATTCCGACCAGGAAAGCCTGGCATGATGGAAGAAGAGAGATTTCCACCTTCAAGAAAGACGCCTGAAGTTGAAGAGAGGAAGTAGGGGAAGAAAAGGTAAAAAGTCTAAATTCCGCGTGCATCCATAAGGTCCGTGGTATTCATTCCACGAAACGAACAAGGAGATGATAAGATGAGAAAGCTAATTCTCTCTGCCACTATAATCTGCCTCGTTTTTGGCATGGTGCTTTTTTCGTTAGCGTCTAATAAAAACGAACCTGATTACAGACTCGTTTTTGAAAATGTGGAGCGAAGCGACATCCCGACCCCGTTCCGAAGAACCACGGAACGGCCT
>DTYX01001124.1 GCA_012961655.1 Candidatus Poribacteria bacterium | reverse complement strand
CGGTGCCGCTATTTGTCGCCCGTAGCGTTGTTGCTTGAGCGGGGCGTCCCCGCGCTTAAGCAGGCGCGACTCCGTGCCGCCACTTTTGTTTCAATGGCTAAACGGCAAGATGGCAAGATGGTAATTCCGCGCAGCGGGGACATTGGGAGCTATACGCAAGGAATCGCATAGAATTACATTTTCTATGTGGAGAGAAACGGTAGGCTGCCCTTCATCTCGATTATGATGCGGAACGCAGTGTTTGCAAATAAAAAATGATGAATCGGAATTTCCTGGCACATTTCAGTAACTATATGAGTTTGTACTAACTGCATTCAGGCGATTCTTTTGAGAATCTCTGCCAGAAATTCTAGTATCCTCTATCCGCACGTTCTCACTACCTCAACAACTTTTTCCGCCGCGTTCTCCAAACCATCCGCGGAAATAATATTCAATCCCGATTCCGTCAGCAATTCCCTGCCAATGTCAACATTAGTGCCTTCCAATCTGACGACTAGTGGCACGTGGAGCGAAGCGACATCCCGAGAATCGGAGGTGGTTCCAACTTCCTTGACGGCTGCGATGATACCTTCTGCGATAACATCGCATCTCATAATTCCGCCGAAGATATTCACCAGAATCGCTCTTACTTTCTCATCGGCGAGGATAATTTTGAAGGCTTGCGTCACCTGTTCAATAGAAGCTCCACCGCCGACGTCGAGAAAGTTGGCTGGTTCGCCTCCGTGCAATTTGATTAAATCCATGGTTGCCATAGCCAATCCTGCGCCGTTCACCATGCAGCCTATGTTTCCATCGAGACTGACATAACTCAGTCCATGCTTCGACGCTTCCAGTTCTCTTGGATTCTCTTCGTCTTCATCCAGTAACGCTGCAATCTCCTTATGTCTGAACAGAGCATTATCGTCGAAACTTAGTTTCGCATCTAAGGCGATGATTTTATTATCTGCTGTTATCGCTAGTGGATTAATTTCGGCGAGAGAACAATCACAAACCACGAAGGTGTTATACAGATTTAGCATTAATTGAGATGTCCGGTTGACTAGTGAATTGGGAATTTTCAATCCATAAGCCAATCGGCGTGTCTGGAACGGCATTAGTCCAACCGCGACATCAATTGTTTCCGTTAAGATCATTTCTGGATGCGACGCGGCAACCTCTTCGATGTCCATCCCCCCCTCTTCACTGCCCATTATGACGGGTCGAGAACTATCTCTATCGACGATTATGCTGAGATATAGTTCTTTTTTTATGTCAGCGGCTTCTTCGATGAGAACTTTTCTGACCAATTTGCCTTTTGGACCCGTTTGATGCGTGACCAGTCGCATGCCAATCATCTGCTCCGCATGCCGTTTAACCTTTTCTGGGCTGTCCGCTAATCGAATCCCGCCGCCTTTGCCGCGCCCACCGGCGTGAATCTGCGCTTTGACGACAAATCTCGCGCATCCTAACGCCCTGGCGCTCCGCTCTGCCCTCTCAGGCGTATCTGCCATTTTGCCCATGGGTACATTGACGCCATGCGATTGTAAAATCTCTTTTGCTTGGTATTCGTGTATGTTCATCTTAGCTTTCCCCAATGCGCTTCTTAAAAATTCCCCTTCTACAACCCAGTATCGGTTTGTGGATATTTTTAGAGTTCTTTGTGCTGGTGGACACTAAAATCACAACCTTTCAAAATCAATAGATTAAAGCCAAAATCAGCTTCCCAAGTGTCCCCAAACTCTCTGCGCTGCATTTGTCTGGCGTATCTTCAGTCGTATGCCAATAAGGGTAATCGAAGTCAATTATGTCGATGCACGGCACTCCCGCCTCGATTAGGGAAACGTGGTCATCCATGATGGCTGGTCCTAATTGCGGATGAAACGCATCCAATCCTAAATCTTTAGCGGTTTGCCAGACTCTTTGAGTTAGTTCCGGGGCTGCGCGGAGAGAAAATTGTTCGATTGGCAAATCGAGCTCTTTATCGCCTACCATATCCAGCAGAATGCCGTAATCTGGTTTCCATCTTTCCATATTGCCCGCGAAATATCTCGACCCCAAGAACATCTCGCTTGTGTGTTTTCCATAATCCTCGCCATCAAAGAATACGATGAATATTTCATTCTCAGGGGGTTTGGATTTCAAAGTTCTAGCGATTTCAAGCAGCACTGCGACTCCAGAAGCGCCATCGTTTGCACCGATAATGGGAGTATTTCGTTTTTCAGGATTGGGGTCATGTTCTGCGAAAGGTCGTGTATCCCAATGCGCAGCTAAAAGAATTTTCTCGCCATCCTTTTTGCCAAAACGAGCCATGATATTCGTCAATTTAAGCGATTTTTGCTTATCCGTATACTCAAACTCTTGAGTAACAACTTCCTTAGAATATCTCTTGAGTTCGGAGATTAAATATTTCTTGGCATTCTCATGTCCATTAGAGCCTGGATTTCTCGGACCAAATTCACACTGTCGAACAAGATATTGAAAAGCATGTTCAGCGTCGAATTCGGGTGTAGCCGCCTCAATTCTGGCAAAAGATAATAAACCCAGTAGCAAAAGCCACTGGGTTAATTTAAATTGTTGTTTCAATTCCATTAGAACTTTTCTCGCCCCCGGCTCAATATCACATGAAATAGTAAAGGGGCTTTGGAATTATTTATTCCTTAATTCCGAAATCCGAAATCCAAATTCCGAATTCTTATTCAAACTCCCTTCGTCCTTCCAATGCTTTTCCCAAGGTGACCTCATCGGTGTATTCCAGGTCACCGCCAACCGGGATGCCATAGGCGATACGAGTCAATTTAATGTCAAGACCCTCGAGTCGCTTCGCAATATACAAAGCTGTAGCTTGACCTTCCGTGGTGTGATTGGTCGCCAAAATAATCTCGCTTATCTCTTCGGAATTCACCCGTTCAAAAAGTTCCTTGAGGCGTAGGTCTTGAGGATTGACGCCTTCTAATGGAGATAGAGCTCCCATCAACACATGATAAACCCCATTGTATTGTCTTGTTCTTTCGATAGCAAGAAGGTCATCAGGTTCCTCAACAACACATATAACGGAATGGTCACGATTTAGGTCTTGGCAGATATGGCAGGGATTTTCCTCGGTTATGTTACCACATATTTGGCAGTAAATTAACGAGGATTTTATCTTAAAAATTGCCTGACCGAGGGCTTTCGTATCTTCCTCTGGCATCTTCAACATATAAAACGCGAAGCGCTGTGAGGTCTTGGGACCAACTCCAGGTAATTTTCGTAATTCATTTATTAGCTTAGCTAACGGTTCAGGGTAGGATTGCATAAATTAAACTCCCGTGGAGAACGGTGGAATCACCACTTCTCCTATTCTCCAGCTAAAATGTTAAACCTGGAATTTTTAGTCCACCCGTAAGCTTGCTCATCTCCTCCGTCATCAGTTCTTGCGCTTTGCGGTGGCCTTCATTGACGGCTGCGACAATTAGATCTTCCAACATCTCTATATCGTCTGGGTCTACAACCTCAGGAGATATCGCTATCGAAATTAACTCCTGTTGACCATTTACAACAACTGTTACCATTCCTCCACCAACAGTTGCTTCTACCGTTTTGTTGGCAAGCTCCTCTTGAATTTCCAACATCCGCTTTTGCATCTTCTGAGCTTGCTTCATTATATTACCCATTCCTCCTCTTGCCATTATTTAAGTCACCTCCAAATAGTATCAGTAATTCATGAAACATGAAACTCTTATTACATTTCACGTTTCACGAAAAAATGCTTCGTGAAATAATATCAAGATGTGAATAGACTCAACGAAATTATAATTTAATATCTATAATTTCTCCATCGAAAAATTCCATTGCGAGTTGAACCTCTTCATCCTGCTCCACTTCAGTTTTCAATTTGAGCCACGTCATCTCTTGCGGTTTATTATCATTGAGCTTTGAGAGAGTATTTGAGTCTTTTGGTGAAACTGTCACCTCAACATTAACCCGCTTATCAGCCATATCAGATAGATATTTAGCTATCAAAGATTTGTCGTCTTCATCAAACATATCGCGATGAGCGGAAGTTTCAAACTCAATGATAAATTTATTGCCATCAAAGTTCACTGGAATTGCTGAATTAAGATGAGCGCGCAAAATCGACTTCCGGTCATTTTCGACTCTCCGTAGTAATTCTTTCCAAATTCCATTTAGGTCGGATTGCGCGTCAAGTTTTTTAATTTTATCCACTGATGCCGTCCGAAATTTCGGTTCAAAAGGCTTTTTAATCTCATTGCTTGGTAAATCATCTGTTGATGGTTTTTGTGGTAAATCATTTTTCGTTTGTTTCTTTACTTCACTCAGCGTTGATGAAGTCTGGAAATCCCCCCGGTCCCCTTTAATAAATGGGGAGTAAACAGGAGGCTGATTCTGATCTGACAATAGTTGTTCTAGTTTTCCTTGAAGTTCTGTTAGTTTATCCAATGCCTCACTCAACGGGATACTGTCCTGGATGGAGCAGACGTTTATCAAGGCGGATTCGAGGTTATATTGTTCATAACCGTATTGCTTGATGTCGCTGCTTCCTTTCATGAAGATGGCGATAATTTTTTCCAATTGTTCAGAAGAGACCTTTTTCGCTTGCACAACCATTTCATCTATCTTTGATTTTGAGGCGTGGATTTCTTGTCTCAAGTCATGTTTTAAAAGCCTGAGCGAGCGAAAATGAGTGATGAGATTTCTCAGACACTGAGTCAAATCCGCTCCCTGTTCTGTCAGCGCGCTAAGAGTTTGCAGACAACCTTTAGTATCACGTTCAATAATCAAGGTGATAAGTTGTTCCATCAATTGATATGAGCCAAATCCCAGTAATTTGCTGACATCGTCGGCATTAACTTCTTCTCCGTTACTTGATGCCACTAACTGCTCCAAAATATTCTCCGCATCCCTCAAACATCCCTCCGATTGCTGTGCTATCAGGGATAATCCATCATCATCTACTACATAACCTTCGACATCACAAATCTCTTTTAGCCTATCAATGAGCTGAGAGTAAGTCAGATAACGGAAATCGAAGTTTTGACAACGGGATAAGATAGTCGGTAATATTTTATTTCGTTCGGTGGTTGCGAGAATAAAAATGACGTGTTTGGGGGGTTCCTCTAAGGTTTTCAAGAGAGCGTTGGAAGCCTCCGGCGTCAGCATGTGGGCTTCGTCAATGATATACACTTTGTACTGACAGGAAGCAGGAGCAAGGATGACATTTTCCTTAAGCTCCCGTATTTCATCTATGCCGCGATTAGAAGCGGCGTCCATCTCGATAACATCAAGGGAGTTGCCATCGGAAATTTCCTTACAAGTTGTGCATTGGTCACACGGCTCAGGTTTATCCGATTTGCTAAACTCCGTCTCGGCGTATTTATCGGCGCAGTTGACCGTCTTGGCAAGAATTCTGGCGATAGTCGTCTTGCCAACGCCTCTAGGACCGCTAAAAAGATAGGCGTGATGTATTTTACCTGCGGCAATCGCATTCTGTAGGGTTGTAACTACATGACTTTGCCCAACCACGTCTTTGAATGATTGAGGACGCCATTTTAACGCTAAAGCTTCGTAAGACATCGGTTACCTCTTAGAATTTCATTTCAATCGCTGATTGCTTTTGACCTGGCCAAAGGTTGTCAAAAATTTATATCTCGGTGATACTTGACCTCCTTGACTTTCTGGACAATTCCGGCTAACGATATTTGGGAAACACTCGAAATTCACCCTCGCTTACGAAAAATCATCGGTCCAAATCCGGCCCTCTCAAAACCAAGTTCATCCATCACTTTGAGGAATTCTTCGCCTTGATAGCGGTTATTTTTCGCCAGATGCATCGGATGAGTTTCGCTGTGGACAAACGTCGCCGTTACGAACAAATATCCATTGCTTGCCAGATGTTCGTAGAAATGCCTCAATACAACACAGGGGTCCAATAGATGTTCCAAAACTTCAAGGCAGATAATCCCGTCATAAATATCCTGCAACGGAGCATCATCTTCTATTTCAATGAATCTCATTTTTAAACCGCGTTGCTGAACCCGCCATTTGGCGAAAGCAAACGTTTTGCCCGGCACATCTGCCAGCGTGACATCAAATCCGGCTTCTGCCAATGCAATCCCTTCTTCTCCAATGCCACAGCCGTAATTTAAAAGGCTGTGTAAGTTCACCTGGCGGCAAAATTGTACAATTCGTTGAGTTTGAAATCGAACACTATCGATGAGATGCCATTGCGTTAACTCGAATAGATAATTTTCTGTTTCGCAGTAAAAAGTTCTGATTTCTGCAGGAGTTTTTGGATTTCTTTTTCGCCACTCATCGGCTAAAAGGAAAGTTCCCTGTTCGAGCTTTTTTTGAATGGTCTCCTTATCTGATTGAAGGTAAAAGCAAAGTTCTTCCGTTAAATCTTTTGGCAAAAAGGTTGGTTTCATAAATTCTTCCTTCCTAAGATGGCATGAAACGCACCGGGTGAAGATAGTATCTGGCTTTGGCTATATAAAAAGCGAGGGAATAGATGGAAAGTAACTATTCCTCAAGAGGAAGGCGAGTGTCCGGAATGTGATGGGCATAGAGCCCAGGAAGGAAACCAATCTCTAAGCCCTTTCTGCGGATGTCGAAACAGCACTGCGCACATTCACATCCACCGTAGGGCTCTGGGAGTTGGCGTCCTTCTTTGCGGGGTTCTGAAAAAGTGATTTCATCTAAAATCTCCTTGCGGAACAGCACACAGGACATCTCTACATGAGGAGGGTTGATGACTTCCTTCAATGAGGAGGTCCAGTCGTGTTTAGAGAGAGCAATTGCAGCATAATTGGGATAGGACTTGAGAAATTCTATCATCTCTTTCACCGCCCCAGCAGGCAGGATGATATCGTTATCCAACATTAAAAGGAATTGAGTTCTCCCATATTGTTTGATGTTATTTCGGGCTTGAGCATAATCGCCCCCAGAGATTTTAGTGGACACCCAGAGGCGAAAGGGAATCTCTTGAGACAAAATCCCATCAAGAACCTCTTGAGAAATATACCGTCCTTCTTCAGTGGGCATTAAGATGTCAAGCATATCCATAACAAGTCTCCTTGTGTCTATAAGGCTTGAGAGCATTGAGCAACAATTGTAGGCTACTATGCTCTCAAGCCTCTACACGTATCGAGGTGAATCAGAGACTTACCTGCACCGGACATCCAACTTCCCCGCCATTAACATACATGTGGATTGTATAGGGGTTGTTCGGATTCTGAATGATTTGAAAGTCATTATTTGTCTTATTCCAGAAAGCGGCTGTTCCAAACAGGTCATTATTCCCACTGCCGCGATTCACTCCTGGAGTATACTCATATTTGCCTGCCACAGAATCATAGAAATTCGTCCAGCTTTCACTGAAACTGGGTTTTGAGGTATTATTCTTGTACCCAAGGTCTATGCGCTTCACCCAGGTACCGCTTTGGTCATGGATACGGAACTCTACCTTTCCCCGGCTTGCTAACCAGTACTTTATCCAGAATCCGTTTGGAATCTCAGTAGTACCTACTATCTTAGACGTAGTAGGTATGGCTGCGGAAATCCCCTCATCATTCCCACTGGTATTCCATGTGTACATGGCATTTCTATCATCTCCTCTTTATTTTTCCCCAAGGTACAATTAATTTCTCTTGAGGTCTAACTGAGGTTATGTTTTCTTGTTTTAAAATTGTTCCATCATTTCCTAGAGCAAAAACTTCATTGCCTGAAACATATTGTACATCGACAAGGTCAATATCCATTCCACTTTCTTGAAATTGCCATGTTCTTCCTCCATCTCTCGTATGGAGGATAATACCACGGCTTCCTACTGCCCATCCAACCTCTCCATTAACAAAACTCACACTATGAAGCGAGGCTGGCTTCAGTCGCTCTTGAACCTCTAATGGGATATTCTGCCCTTCCCATGTACGCCCTCCATCTATTGTATGGCGGATAAAGAATTGATAATCACTTGAGTAATAAGTCGTAGCCCACCCTTCTTTTGTTATTCACCCCACCAACCCAACCTTCTTGGGCGTTCAGAAAATAGACAGCTCCAGGTTTATAGTCAATTCCTACTAACTCTTTGTACTTTAATACCTTCTCGTTCCACGTTGTCCCCCCATCTTTTGTATAGATAAAAGTCACTTCAGTGGGCTCTCCCCAAGGGTCTTGGAAGCTTACCGCCCAACCGTTGTTTGCGTCAGGGAAGTGTAATTGGGAAAAACCAAAACCATCAATATTCCTCCCAACACCTTCGCGCACCACAATCCAGTCTTGCGAAAGGGAATCTCGGCTAATAACTAATGCAAACCATAATAGTAATAATGAGAATACTTTTGACTTCATTGTTTCGTTATAGCCAAATGTGATATATGTCTAAACACAACGGAAAGAAAAGGCTGGAGGAACAGAAAATAAAAGTCTTGGCCATGCACCTAATTTCGACTAGCCTTCCCAAGCGTTACTTGAGCAGCCAACTCCAGCCAGGCGCCCCTGCGGCACACCTGAGAGATTACTTACCGCTGCTTCCTACCGGACCTGACGGGGTTCGGTAACTTCAAGTTGCGCAGGACCCAGCCT
>DTYX01001123.1 GCA_012961655.1 Candidatus Poribacteria bacterium | reverse complement strand
TTTTGGCGGGACAGAGCTACGGATAAATGCCGCTATCACCTTTGAGAATCTCTGCAATCCATTGGTCAGGATATTTGTGAACCAATTCAGTATAATCAACCCATCGCGCATCTTCCCAAAATTTCTTCGGTGGAATCCTCGGCTCAGGAAAATCGGGTGGAAGCTCTGCATACGGCATCGAAGTTCACCTCCTTGTTTTTTCCGAAGTAATCTTCTGAATATCACAGAGAAACGCCTTGTACTCAGGAATCATGGTGTTTGCATCGCCGATATCGTGAGTGAGGCAGTTTGCGCTGCAGCCGGTGGCGAGGCCGATGAACCCGTAATGCCATGGCAAACCGATTGTTTCGTACATTTTACCGTTGATATTGAAGGGTTTCAGACTGTCAGTGACGTTCGCGTAAGCGGTGATTTCTCCCCGCGCTGATATCACTTTGACTTCATCACCGCTTTGGATACCTTTCTCTTCCGCCAAACTTCTGCTAATCTCCACGAACATCTTCGGTCTTAATTCCACTAACCATGATGAATTGCGCGTCATCTGGCCCGCCTGCCAATGTTCGGTTAATCGGTACGTCGTGGCGATAATTGGGTATTTTTCAGCATCTGCGGCAGTCGCAATAGGAGTTGAAACTTCTTTGATTGGGCGTCCCCGTCTTCGTCGGGACAGGCTGAATTTGATAACAGGATTATTCTGGACGCTGGAGAGGAGGTTTTCCACTGGGCTTTCCAACGGTTCGTAATGTTCAGGGAATGGACCGTCAGCTAATCCCTTACCGAAAAGGCATGCGCGTCCTTCAGGAATCATAATGAATGGACCAACATTCTTTTCAGGCGGAATGTTTTTGCTGTAATCAGGCACATCGCCTGCCCATCCCGTCCCCGTCCACCAAATGACGCGCTTTCGTGGATTCCAGGGCTCTCCCTGAGAATCGCAGGAAGCGCGGTTGTAGAGTATTCTTCGGTTGCTCGGCCAGCACCACGCCCATCGAGGATACAAGCCGATGCCAGTTGGGTCATTCAGTTCACGCCGCATCATCATATTGCCCTCTTCAGTATAACTACCACAATACAACCAGTTTCCCGAAGCGGTTGAGCCATCGTCTTTGAGTTCCGCAAAACTGGACAGTTGCTTACCTGTTCCGGTATCGTAACCGTTAATCTCTTTAGCTACTTGATGCACGTCAGGTTTACCTACTTGCCCTTTTGCCCCCCTTCCATAATTCCAATTGAGCTTGATAATCGGTTCTGGATATTCGCCACCTTCTCTCTCATACAATTCTTTGATTTTCAAGTAAAGCGCGTTCAAAATCCACAGGTCGGGCTTCGCTTCGCCCGGCGGCTCGACCGCTTTATACCGCCATTGCGCCCATCTGCCGCTGTTGATGATACTTCCCTCCTTCTCAAATGACGCTGCGGCGGGGAGTAAAAAAACTTCCGTTTTTATATCCGCGACGTCGCCCAACTCGGAAGAACTTCTTCCACATTCCGAATTCCGAATTCCGAACTCCGAATTCCGGCTCCAGAATCCTGCCGTCTCGGTTTCCCAGAGGTCGACAGCTACAAGCCAATCCAACTGCGCCAACGCCTGCCGTTCCAGATTGGCGTTTGGCCCTCCTACCGCGGGGTTTTGCCCGAGGCAAATTAGTCCTTTGATTTTTCCCTCAGACATCGCCTCGAACATGGAGACGTGCGAATAGTCTCCGCTGCGTTTGGGCAGATAATCATAGCAGAAGTCGTTTTCCTGGCTTTTCCCCCCAGAATTGGGGGGTGTAGGGGGGTGCGCCACATCTCCCCAGAACGCCTTCAGCAAACTCACCATGAAGTGCGACGTGAATTTCCAGTAGTTGATTTCTTCGGGCTTTCCACTTGGCGTCCAGTGTTCGAGATAGGTTTTTAAGTTGATATCCTCTTTTTCTGGTAGTTTGAGATAACCGGGCAGAGATTGGAATAGAAGTCCAAAGTCCGTCGAACCCTGCACGTTCGATTCGCCTCGCAGGGCGTTGACGCCGCCGCCTGCCATGCCGATATTACCCAGAAGCAACTGCAAGATAGCATAGCTTCTGACGTTCTGCGTACCGACAGTGTGTTGTGTCGCGCCCATCGCGTACATGATAGTGCCAGTCTTGTCCGGCGCGCCAGTTGCGCCATAGGTTTGGGCAATATCGAGAAAGATGTCTTTGTGCATCCCCGTAATGGCACATACTGTGTCCGCATCGTAGCGCGAAAAATGTTTTTTCAGCAATTGAAACACGCAGTGCGGGTCTTGCAGTGATTTGTCTTCGAGATACCCACCAAATTTCGTATTCCGTATTTCGATTGGGTCATCATCCTTTGTACGATATCGCCATATTGATTTATCATACTCGCGAGTTTCTGGATTATATCCGGAAAATAGTCCATCGTTGAAAGCAAAGTTTTCATCGACCAAAAACGGCGCATCGGTGTACTCGACTATGTATTCCTTATTGTAAAGTTCATTTTCCAGCACGTAATTTATTAAACCGCCGATGAAGGCGATGTCTGTGCCCGGTCTTAGAGGCGCGTAGATGTCCGCCTTCGCTGAAGTGCTGGTAAAGCGCGGGTCTACGTGGATTAACTTTGCGCCGTTTTCCATGGCTTCAGTTACCCATTTGAACGAAATCGGATGATTATCCGCGGCGTTGCTGCCGATAATCATGATGCAATCGCTATTTCTTATATCAATCCAATGGTTCGTCATCGCTCCTCTGCCATACGTTTCCGCCAGACCGGCGACCGTGGCGGAGTGTCATATCCGCGCTTGATGTTCTAGATAAACGATACCCAATGCCCGGGCGAGTTTGGCATAAAGATAACATTCTTCGTTATCCAGCGCGGCGCCGCCGAGACAGGCGATGGCTTCAGTGCGATTGACAGTGAAGCCGTTATCCTCTGCGACCCAATTTTTATCGCGAGTATCTTTAATTCTTCGAGCAATCCGTTCCAACGCCCAATCCCATGATTTTTCTTGCCATTGGTCGCTTTGGGGCGCGCGATACAGTACCTTGGTCAAACGCCTTTCGTTATTGGCAATTTGTAATAAAGCATTGCCCTTGCTGCACAATGAGCCTTGATTTATCGGATGTTCAGGGTCACCTTCAACATTTATGACTTTGCCGTTTACAACGGAAAGAATTTGCCCGCAACCGACGGCACAGTAAGGACAGATAGTGGTAAATTTTTGCGCATTTTTTAATTTTGTCGATGGTACTGCCAAAGGAGTTGCTCTATCTACGGCGGAAGTAACGGGCTTTATCGTTCTTTTGCCTTTGATTTTTAGTAAGTCTTGACGTGATAATTTCATCTTGAGATAATTCCCCTTAAATCAACTGTTGTTCCTTTAAACTCACAAAGCGACCGGCGCCGATGATGATATGGTCTAAAACAGGAATTTCAATGTATTTCCCAGCTTCGACTATCTGTTTGGTAGCGCGAATGTCATCCGAACTGGGAGTTGGGTCGCCAGAGGGATGGTTATGGACCAAAATAATTGACGCAGCCGCCTCTGTTACAGCAAAACGAAAGACTTCGCGCGGATGAATAACACTGGCGTTAAGGCTGCCTTCAAAAATGCGATTTTGCTTGGTAACATAATTCTTCGTATCTAAACAGAGCACATGCAGTGTTTCGTTTAAAAGATCGCGCATAGACGGCGTCATCAAAGTGGAAACATCTTCGGGCGAGTTGATGCGCGGCTTGTCCTCACCGGGTAAGCTTGCGAGCCGCCGCCCCAATTCAAATGCAGCCATAATCTTCGCCGCTTTGCTCGGCCCTAATCCCTTAATGCCGTCGGCAATCTGTTTTTCATTTTCCCGCGATAACCGTCTGAGGTCGCCATCATATTTTTGCAACAACCTTTCGGCAACCTGTACCGCCGTCTCTTCGACATTTCCAGTTTGAATAAGTATGGCAAGCAATTCGGCGTTTCTCAGCGTCTGTGGTCCATACTTATACATTCTCTCTCGTGGTCGCTCGTCTTCAGGTAGGTCTTTTATTCTCAGGCGATAAGTAGCTTCTTCCACGGACGTACTCCTTAGTAATGATGAAATCTATTCTTTAACGTTAACTCGACGCTTTTTGGTTTTATATTGAACCGAGTGAAAGATCTCTTTTTAAGGATTGAAATTCTTTGCTGACGCTCAGAATGACAATAAAAATTACTGTGTCAGGAATTATAAAATATTCAAGCGCAACTTGTCAATAAAAAACCTTTGCATTATGGTCGAGATTATGATAATATAATAAGCGCAATTATTCAAAAAAAGAGGTAATCTTAATGACATTAGGCAAAGTTACGGGGACTGTCGTTGCGACTCGAAAAGATGAAAAACTAACTGGCGGCAAATTATTGATTGTTCAAGATGTTGACCTTGATGGGAATATCCTCGAAAAATACAGCGTTGCGGTGGATGCCGTTGGAGCAGGTGTGGGAGAACTCGTGTTGACCGCAAGTGGAAGTTCTGCCAGAATGACTGATGTGACCAAAGATAAACCGGTTGATTCTGTGATAATGGCTATTGTTGATACATTGGAAGTTCATGGCAAAATTCTTTATCAGAAATAGAAACCCGTTTTCTCCGAGAAAACGGGTTTCTAGGGAGATATGCGAAACCAAAATCAACCTAAGACAATTCTCAGAAAACGAGCTCGGAAGCGGCGCAATTCGTTATCTGAACGGGAAATAGCGGCCAAAAGTCAAAAGATTACCGATACACTTTTACAAATTATAGAGTCCAACCAATTTCTTGTCATCATGCTTTACCTCGATATGAACAGTGAAGTGCGTACCATTCCACTCATGCACCGGCTTTTAGATATGGGAAAGACTGTGTTGGCGCCGGTGATGGAACCGGATTCAGGAGAATTATCTCCCTGTCAAATTATCAATCATCAAGCCGATTTAGTTTTGAGCCGATATGGCATGTTACAGCCTAACCCTCAACGCTGCCGGGTCTTTGTCCCCGAAGAGATTGATTTAGTAACTGTTCCAGGCATCGCTTTTGATGCGAGGGGATATCGCATCGGCTACGGCGGAGGATATTATGATAGATTTTTGAAGAGATGTCCTCAATCGCTTTGGGTTGGTTTGGCGTTCGAGGCGCAATTAATTCCAGATACTCAACCTGAAGCGTGGGATGTGCCAGTTCACCGGATTGTGACGGAGAGACGGATTATATTATGTAGCTCTAAATAGAACCGAGTGGGAGATTAATCTTAATAAATTTTATATGCGTGATGCGTAAAACTCGGCAGATATCAATTGAGTTGGAGGTAATATGTTATTCAAATTAAAAACGATTTTGACAATTGTCGTCATATTTTTGGCTCTGGCATCCCCAGCAGCCGCGTTGGAAAAATCGAAATTTTTTCCCGCGTTGCTGATAATTTCTGGAGTCGGTCTAAAATTCGGCAGTGTGTATTTGGAGACACAAGCGAATGAAGCTTATGATAACTATCTACATACGGCGCTACAAGCGGATATGATTAAATTTACCGATGAATACGATACGAAACATACTCAGAGTCTAATTGCATCACGCGTCGGTTCTGGATTTTGGGCATTAGCCGTTTTCATCTCCATCTATCGGCAGCTATACAGTGTATCGCCTGAAAGGGACAGTGAGAACGCGGAATTAGGCATGCGCCGATTGGCGGAAAGTAAATTAGACTTGTTATCTTTATCGAGCAATATGCGGGCAAACACGTTAATCAGACAGCTATCGGGTATTTCAGAAGTTAATGGCGGAGATAGCGCTGCATTATTGGTAATCAGCCGTGGATTCTAAATAAAGAGACCTGTTTTCTCCGAGAAAACGGGTCTCTGGCTGGAGAGTTCCCTCGGAAAGTAGGCTTGTAGGTCGAATTTCCAAATTCGACGAGAAGGCATCGAAATGTGAATTT
>DTYX01001122.1 GCA_012961655.1 Candidatus Poribacteria bacterium | reverse complement strand
ACATCCCAATAATCCGCTAAACTGTTCGCTTTGCTCACCGACGACTTCGTCTTACGGTAAGTATCCCAAAATTCAGCTATTTCCTCTATCGAAGCGCCAGGCTCCGGGAGAGGGTCTCTCTTATTTTCTGACATATCGCCGTCTCTCCCTTCCATCCAGATCTCTTGCGTTGATAACTAGCGCATCAATTGTAAATCGCCGAAATTGTAAATTTAGGCAATTTAGACAATTTGAAATTTCTCCGAAATTCAAGTTTTTACTCCACCGCTTTCCCTTCCATATCCTCGGGCACATCCACATCTAACAAGCTCAACACCGTAGGCGCTACATCCATCAGATGCAATCCATCTCGTTGTTCAGGTGTTTGCCCAGAAGCAGCCAGCACGAATATGCCATACTGGTCATGATTGGCATCGTCGGGACCTGTGTCGTTTTCGAATGTATGGATAGTATTCAACCCAACACTGCCTACGGAACGCCAGAGTAAATTACCTAAGTACACGATTAAGTCTGGCGGAACACCATTGACGACGGGATAAATCTCCTGAGGTTTAAAGACTTTTGTGCCAATAGGTTTGCCATTTTCATCACCCAAAGCTTCCAGTTTTCCGGCAATTTCATCGCGGACTTTTTCGTACTTCCTTGGTTTAATGACACCGTTGGGTTCTCTTCCCTTGACATTCATGAATATGCGAGCGTAATATCCGCCTTCACCCCATGCTTGAGTGTGCGGCCAGTCGATTTCAACATCCGAGAGCGAAACCATCTGTTGTGGATATTCTTTCAGATGGAGGTATCCTTCCTGCATCAACCATTCGTTCACACAGATGCCGCCGTCCATCCGTTTAGCTCCGTGGTCGGAGACGAGCATCACCGCAGTATCATCATCTATCAATTTTAGCATTTCGCCAATCTCTTCGTCAAGATAGATGTAATAATCTTTGATGGCGTGTTCATATTGGGAGCCAGGTTCGTATTTGCGGTGTTCCGGGTCGCAGTATTTCCAGAATCCGTGATGAATGCGGTCTGGCCCCATCTCGACCAACATGAAAAAATCCCACTCTTTATTCTGCATCAGGTGTCTTGCCACCGTGAAGCGTTTTTCAGTCATTTCATATATCTGTTCCAGAAGCGATGATTTATCTTCCGTGCGGAAACCTTCGACATCAAGCATGTAGCCATCTACGACTCTTTCAATTTCATATTTCAAGGATGGCGGGTAGGTGTATTGACTATCGGTTGAAGGCGTCAGAAACGATGTTATCATGTATCCGCGCAGCGGTTTGGGCGGATAGGTTTGCGGCACGCCAACCAAAATTGAAGTTTTCCCCGCTTGTGATAAAATATCCCAAACGGTGTTCTCTTTGACTAATCGGGAATTGGCAATGGTCATGTTGTCATAAGAATAATCCGCCCGATTGCGAAATCCGTAGAACCCCAACTTGCCAGGATTTTTGCTCGTCATCATCGACATCCACGCTGGGCAGGTAATAGCGGGGATGGTGCTACAGAGTTTCCCATAGATGCCGCGTTCAATCAAACTACGAATATTTGGCAAATCAGAAAGATATTGGTCAAAAATCAATTTCGGCGGAGCGCAGTCTAATCCAATTATCAGAACTTTTTGTATTTTATTCATATTAAATTATTGTAGAGCCGCTGATTCTGGTAACTGATATAATCAGCGGCTATCTCTTCCTTTCTTTCTCCGTGGCAATTAACTGGAGAGTTTGTTGATGAATTTTTCCATTGGTAGCTAAGAACGGAATCCGATTTCCATGGTAAGCGGGGGATGATTTTTCCAGTGGGAAAATGGGCTCGCCCGAATGGTCTGTGAAGGTTCCACCCGCTTCCTGTAAGATAAGAGCGCCAGCGGCTACATCCCAAAGCTTTGTGTTTATATCAAGACAGCCATCGAAGTAACCTGCCGCTACATTGGATAAGTGAATAGCGGCTGAACCGAGACTGCGAACTTTTCCAACTTTACTAAGATAGCTTGGTAAGGTTTCAATTATATCAGTCGCCGCGCCAAAAAGGGAGATAGATTCAAGTTGAGTGCGGTTGCTAACTTGAATCCTTTGTTCATTCAAAAATGCGCCTTCGCTTTTTGCAGCGCAATACATAAAATCTTGATTCGGGTCATAGACCACTCCGATAATTGGGCTGCCTTTGTATAAAAGGGCTATTGATACTGAGAATATTGGAAGTTTGGAAGCATAGTTTGATGTTCCATCCAACGGGTCAGTCGCCCAGCAGTAGTCCGATTGTAAATCTAATAGACCGTATTCCTCGCCGAGTATGGAAAAAAAAGGGAACTCCGTCTTCAACCGATTATTAATCAACTTTTCCGATTCTTTATCGGCTTCTGTGACAACATCACCTACGCCTTTGTATTCAAAGCTATCGATATTCCCATAGTATTCTAGTAGCAGACGGCCAGACTCTTTGGCGATATCCTTTGCAACGGTAAGGAATTTAGAATTTTGCATAGTTATCAAATTAACTCACGCTAAGATTCTGAACACTTTACTTACTGGGAACCTTTGAGAATAGGGGTTGACGCCTTCGATTTTGGAGTCTCTTCGGGTTGTAACTCCTGCTGCAATGCCTTGACTCTATTTCTCATCGTTCTATCTCTGTAATTCTTTTTCGTATAAGCTTCCCATAGTTTGAGCGCTGCTTCTTTATTTTCCTGTGAAATATAGTATTCGCCCAAAGCTAGGTTCGGTTCGAGGAAATTCTCAAGCTCGATGGATTTTTGGAATTCGGCGATGGCAGTTTCGGTATCACCTTGCATCAAGGCGATTTCCCCCAGGCCGTAGTGAATAATGGCGTGGTCGGGATTTTGCGCTACTAATTCATCCATCTGTTGCTGACCCGCTTCTATACTCTCTTTATGAGCTACCGCTAAAGCTGTCTTAACTTTCATCAACAAGATTTTCCACGATAGGTCATCAATTTCACGTTGAAGCTTAGTAATTTCCTTTCTCAGCTTAGCTTTTTCAGTCAGGTCTGTTGTGGCTTCTTTCTGATTTTCGAGTTCTGCTTTTTCACCCTCAGGTTTTTTTATCTGTCTCTCTAGAATTCGAGCTGCGGTTTCGTACTTTGTTTTCGCCCAATTATAATTTCCGTGCTTATAGCATACATCCGCCAACTCTTTTTGGACATCATAGCTATTGACTTTGCCATCCGCTGCATCCTGGTAGATTCCCGCTTTAGTTCTATTTCCCTTGCGATAGTATAATGCTTCCGCCATGAGTTGGAGAACTTCCTGATTATTCGGATTTATCGCTATGGAGCGTTCATAAGCCTCAATCTCTTTGTCCGTATCCTTTAGCTTTTTATATACCAAACCGATACGGTGATAAAGCTTGCTATCCTTGCCTTTAGACAAGCCGAGGATTGATTCGTATAGTTCGAGCGCGGCGTCATAATTTTCAAACTGGTATTGCGCTTCGCCGCTCTCGATGATACTATCAATCATCTTTGGGTCTTTTGCCATTCCCCGTTTGAGGACTTCACGCGCCTTATCCGCTAATCCTATCTTGCGGTAGCATTCAGCGAGATTACGGTAAGCTATTGGGTCTTTCAATCCCAGTTGTATTGCTCTTTCGTATAAAGCGCCGGCTTCTCTATAGCTTTCTTCCCCGAACTTCATATTTGCGACCATGAACATCGCGTCGTAGTATGTGCCCTGCGCATCCAGAGTTATCTGGATGCTTTGCATAATTATTTCTGGGTCAACGCCAAAACTTTGGGTACGCGCCGCCGTCCTTTCGCTCGTACTTTGTCGCGCCGAACTGCCGCGCGGTCTATCGAGTTCACGTCTTTCCGCTCTGCGCGCAGCGCGACGCGCTTCTGGAGTAGCTAGCTTATTTATCGGCTTGGGAATCTCCGCGCCAAGGCTTTGAAGTTCCTTTTTCGCCGCTTCGACTTGTTTTTGCATATCAGCATCCATGCCATAATTTTTGACGATCTCCTTATACGCTTCGATTGCTATTTCCTGGTCTTTAAGCTTATCCTGATAGAGTTTACCCTTGCCCAACATCGCCTGGACGGCTCTTTTACTCTCCGGGGCACGTTTGACCACGGCATCGTAAACTTCAGCGGCGCGATCATATTCACTCGCTTTTTCGTAGGTTTTCGCCAACAGCAGTTGGGCGTCCTGACTGCGAGAAAGTTGAGGAAATTCGTTGACAACTCTGCTAAACATTTCCTCAGCGTTCTTGTAGTCCTCTGTCTTGAAGTAATGGATACCCATTCTGTACAGGGCTTCTGCTGCTTCCTCGCTCCGCGGAGCATCCTCCACCACTTTTTGATAAGCCTTTAAACCTTCTTCGAGTTTATTCATCTTATCGATGTACAACGCCGCAATCGCAAGTTGAGCTTGCCGAGCATCGCTCGAACTTGGTTCTGCTTGGATTGTTTGTTGATATGCGACTATCGCTCCTTGGTAATCACCTTTAGCGGCAAGATCTTCCGCATTTTTCATAGCGCTGGCGCATCCAGCGATAAAAGCAAAAGCAGTGAGAATACTCAGAATTTTCAAGGTGAAACTGATGGATTTCACTTTACTCCTCCTCCTAATCTTTGTTGAATTAATATAAGATGCAATTTGGGACTCAATATGGCTTATGGGGAATATGATTCCTAAAACCAAAATAGAATCTTAGGCTATAAAAAGATCTAACAAAGCTAATTTGAAAAATGACTTAGCGCTTTTATATAATAGCACTCTTATTCATTGATGTCAAGGATAAAAACCATAAAATTTAGGGACTGAGAAACCCGTTTTCTCAGAAAAAACGGGTTTCTGACCACCACAAATTTTCGGGTCAGTCTAGTAAAAACCAGATTTTGATTGACACAAAATAATTTTCATGGTAAAATCTAAATGTTGAATTCTCTTCTAGAGGATGGGAAAATCCGGTATCGATGAGACTTTTGGAGTTAGCAACTCATCCTTACAGAAGCAAAATAAATCTGAGTGAGATATTATGGAAAAAAGTAAAAGAAGGTATGAAACACATGGAACAGACACAAATTCTGGTTGTTGAAGATGAAAGTATAGTCGCCAAAGACATTCAGAAAAGTTTGCAACTTTTGAACTATGATGTTTGCGAAGTGGTTTCGTCAGGAAAGGAAGCTATTGAGAAAGTAAGGGAAAATAACCCAGACTTAGTGCTGATGGATATTATACTAAAGGGCAAAATGGATGGGATTGAGGCTGCCAAAGAGATACGTTATAGTTTCAATATTCCAGTTGTCTATCTTACTGCTCATGCTGATGAGAAAACTTTGGAACGAGCAAAAATCACAGAGCCATTTGGATATATTATCAAACCATTCGAAGATAGAGAGTTACGTACCGCCATAGAAATGGCTCTTTACAAGCACAGGATGGAGAAGAGATTAAAAGAGAGCGAAGAGTGGCTTTCCACAACACTCAGGAGTATCGGCGATGCAGTGATTGCTACCGACATAGAAGGTTCGGTGAAATTTATGAATCCTACTGCCCAGAATCTGACCGGATGGAAGCAAGAAGATGCAACCGGAAAACCGTTGAAAGATGTCCTCAACATTATCAATGAAAAGACAGGTGAAAAGGTAGAAGATCCTGTAGCAAAAGTAATTCGAGGGAATGTTGTCGTCTCTCTGGCTAATGATACTGTACTGATATCTAAGGACGGAACGCGAAAGCTGATTGCTGACAGCAGCGCCCCAATCAAAGACGACAAAGGGAATGTCATCGGCGTCGTTTTGGCTTTCCGTGATATCACCGAGCAGAGAAAAATGGAAGAAGAACTTCAAAAATTTCAGAGGCTTGAATCTATCGGTATTCTTGCCGGCGGCATTGCCCACGATTTCAACAATTTTTTGCAAGGGATTTTGGGCAATGTCTCTATCGCAAAGTATGCCAAAACTGAAGATGAAGTTCTTGAGACATTGACAAAAGCTGAGAAAGCATCGCTGCAAGCAACGGAGTTGACTCAGCAATTGCTAACCTTTTCTAGAGGTGGAGACCCAATTAAGGAAACAGCGTCTATTACAGAAATAATAAAAGATTCAGTCGACTTTGCCCTGAGGGGCTCCAATGTTAAGCCTGAATTTTCCATTCCAAACGATATTTGGCCGGTCGAAGTTGATAAGGGACAGATAAGCCGGGTTATTCAAAATCTTATTATCAATGCCAACCAAGCTATGCCTGAAGGGGGAATAATTAAAGTGCGAGTTGAAAATACTTTCGTAGATTCAGAACGTACTATTCTCCTAAAAAAGGGAAAATACGTAAAGATAGAAATTGAAGATGAGGGAATTGGAATACCTAAGGAATATCTCGCCAAAATATTTGACCCATACTTTTCAACCAAACAGAAGGGAGTAGGAAGCGGGCTTGGGCTTACAATCTGCCATTACATTATCCGAAAACACGGTGGATATATT
>DTYX01001121.1 GCA_012961655.1 Candidatus Poribacteria bacterium | reverse complement strand
GTCAATGATAGAGTAAAAATTGAGGTTATTGTTTTTTTCATTTTTTCTGTAGGATTATGCACAGACTTCCGAGGAAGTCTAAATTTTTTATCTTTCCTCCGATTGTCTTATCGCTTTACGGAGGTTTTCTGTATTCCTTTGGATATTCTCCTTCGGTGCAAAAACACCTGTAATCATCAGCCGCGGCATTAGTTCTTCGGCATTTGGACACAAACCCGGCTTGTACTGATAATTCCCTTTATAGAAGGAACACTTGATGGGACAACCGGTATCATCATAAGCGGTGGCGTCTTTGAACATCGGATGGAGATACGCCGGCTGGCTGTTGTTATAGCCGAAACTGAGGCTACAACCGTTGTCGCTCAGAGCCTTTTTGAAAGCATCTAACTCGATTCCATACTTATCTCCGTAGAACGTCGCGGCGTAAAGATGATAAGTGTTCACCGAATCCTCATACCTACCCTGTGGTTGTAGCCATTCGCAGTCCTTCAATGCTTCGCTGTAGATATTGGCGTTTTCGATACATTCCCTGACGTAGTCTAAGGTGCGGTCGAGTTGCACGAGCGCGACAGCCGCGACTAATTCGGTCATCCGGTAATTCCAGATGTAGGAGAGTTTCGGCGAATGTGAACCTCGCGAGCACATCTGCATCAATTCATCGAACAGTTTGTCATCCGAAGTGATGACGATACTGCCGTCACCCGTCGCCATTTGCTTGGACATCTGGAAGCTGAATACGCCGATATGTCCCCAGGTACCTGTATATTTCCCTTTATGGGTCGCATAAATCGCATGCGCGCAATCTTCGATTAATACCAGTCCGTGTTCGTCGGCAATTTCCCTGAGTTTATCAAGTTCACACGGCTGTCCCCACAGGTTGGTGGCGATAATCGCCTTTGTATAAGGGCTTATCACTTTTTTCACCGACTCTGGCTCTATGTTATGAGTTTGTGGGTCAACGTCGGCAAACACCGGATATCCGTTGTGGTACATCGTCGCCATGGCGCCGAATTGAACGATAGGGTCACAGATAACTTCAGCGCCTGGGCCGACGCCCGCTGCTGACACAGCCATGTGCAAACCCGCCATTGCTGAACTCATCGCAATACCGTATTTGGCGCCCATGCGCGCGGCGAATTTCCTTTCAAATTCGCCGCGTATGCCCTGGTCATATCCTCTTGAACCTAATGAGCCACTATCTAAAACTCGTTTGAGTTGGGCTAAATCCTGTTCATCAAAAATTCTTGGCATTTGAGTTTTCCTCTAAAGAGAATTCGTCGTTTCATCACCACGCTTTAAAGCGGGTGCTTTCACGACGCAAAATTTTGTAAATCAAGTTTGATTTTGGGGTATTGAAACAAGTTTTTTTACTTGTCGATTAAAAACTTCTGTTACTACAAATTTAAAGTTCATTGAGCAAGTCCTCTAAGGGTTTGGTATTGCCTCTATGAATATCAATGAAAGCTTCTCTGAGACTATCTGTCACATCTCAATTTAAAATAGTATCTATTCAGAAAAAACATCGGCGGTAAAGACATATATGTCCGCGTTCTCTTTCCACGCGTCAGTCGGCAAACCCGCTTTGAGGCAGGTATGCTGAAGAAATGTCATTCTATCCCAACCCTCTTCAGTAGCCACTTGAGGAAGCAGAAGTCCAGAATACCCTCTCTTTCGGATGATAAGCCCGTGTTTTCCGACTTCGATTTCGCTGACATCCTCAATCCGTTTTAGCGGCGACAATACTGAAATGTCAATTTTGATTTGCTTCAACTCTTCTTTGGAAACGGGCGTGAATCGGGTGTCCTGTGTGGCCGCCGCTATTGCAGCGCGTGAAACTGTTTCGTAAAGGGGCATGATAGGCTGGATATATCCGATACAGCCGCGCAGATTACCGGCTTTTTCAAGAGTAACGAACGCGCCGCTATTTTTGAGTAATTCTGAATTTTGCGGTTTTGATTTTGGGATACTCCCTGAGTCCAGGTATTCCTCAATGGATGAACGAGCAATCTTCAACAGTTCTTCTCTTGAAGCATCGTTCAGTTTAATCTCTTCTTTCGGTGGAAGGACAACCATGACAGCGCTGTAGCCTACGACGGCGGATTTATCGCCGGTCACATCTCCAGAGTTTGCGTATTTTAAGAGAAACGCCTGTCCACCCAATGACTTTGTCGCCATCAACATCGCCATAATTCCGGCGGGATTATCCACTTCCGTCTCTTTGGCATTCACCTTTTCCGCGAATTCTTTGGCGTCTAATTTTTCCACCGCTGCCAATCCGGCTTTATCGAGCTTTACCGCTTCATTGTACGGGTGGTAATGTGATAAGTCAACGCTCATAACTAAAACAGTGTCTTCGCGGCTCAGGATGTGGGTAAAAACGTTTTTCAACACCTGAATCGCCTTTGACGATTGACTGCCAACGACCATAGGGACGATTTTGGCTTTCTCATTTATTCTCTGAATGAAGGGCAGTTCGACTTCTATGGCGTGTTCTCGCGCATGCGCGGGGCTGTAAAATCTTATCATCTCATCCATATCGATGATGTCACGCGCCAATTTCGCGTCAATCTCAACCAATCCAAGCGGCGTTTTGTAGTGGCCTTTAGGGTAGACGGAGATGCCATCAAATGCGATGCGATGACTTGGCCCCACGATGACATATGTGTCAATCGGTTTTCCTTTTAACTGCGCAAATGCCTCAGCGGCAACTTGCCCTGAGTAGGTATAGCCTGCGTGAGGCGCTATCACGGCGAGAATCCGTCCATTGACTTCTTTCAGTTTAGCGGCTTTCAAAAATCCGTCCACAACTTTCTTCAGTTCATCCGCTGAACCGGGATAAAACATTCCACTGACAGCCGGCTCTCTGATATTTTTCGGCGGGCCGGCGTTAGTCGTAAAAGCTGATGCTGTAATCAAATAAACTATTGGTATCATGATTGTATGTGTGTTAAATCGCATTTTTCCCTCCTTTTTCGCTGTGAAATTTGTAGGTCGAGATGCCGTAAGACGAAGTCGTCGGTGAACGAAGTGAAGCGGCTCTATAGTTTGGTATAATTATCACATATTTCTTCGATAATTGCAATACTATATTTACCCTACCACAAAACGGGTTTTTTCTTCAGGGATGGACATGCGCGTTGTTACAGGAAATTCGCCGGGCTGGCATACCTGGCAGATGGCAAGGTCGGCGTAAGCAGTGGCGAGCATATATGCTTCCTCGAAGGATAAATCCCATCGTTTCATCAGCAGATGCACCATCTCTTCGCAGGCGATGCGCATCGCTTGTTCTGGGTCAAGATTATCCCCAGTCGTCACCCAACGTCCGTCGGCGGTTTCAATCCAAGGCCGAGTAATAGTCTCACCTTTGAGCAAATCTATTTTTACCGTCACTTCCGCGCAAGCCTCAAATCCGACCATCGAAATTTCGCCATCGCCCATAGAAGCGTGGACATCGCCTATGCCCAACAACGCTCCTGGGACGAACACCGGGAGATGAATTTTGGCGCCTTCCTTCACTTCATTATTGTCCATATTCCCACCGTGCGGTCCGGGGTAACCGGTGCTTATGCCCTCACCGGATGGAGCGGTACCGATGACCCCAACCATCGGACGCACAGGAAATTGGATGCGGTCACTGAAATGTGCAATGCCGTTCTGTATGGGAATTATTTTTGTCACGTATTTGTCTGCTCGATGAGCTAACAAGCCGACACCTGCTTTGACGGCGAGAAATCCAACATCAGCGAGCACAACTTTTTGTATCTCCACCAGCAAGCTATCACCCGGTTCCGCGCCATTCACGAATACAGGTCCGGTCGCGGGATTCATTCCGAGCGGATGTGGATGGTCTAGCAGGTCATTTTCGGTTTGAATAGTTCCAGTACGAGCATCGTGGGTCTCAAAAACTACGATCTCGCCAGGATTAATCTTCAGGACGGGTGGATGTTTCCGTTAAGAGAGTAAACCAGGTGTTCGCGAGTAATATGGCGCATTGTAACCTCC
>DTYX01001120.1 GCA_012961655.1 Candidatus Poribacteria bacterium | reverse complement strand
TACAATGCTATAAAAGCTTCTGAAGATGTTTCTCTTTTGGCAATATGCGATACGAACAAAGAGAGACTAAAGGAAGCAAGGGAGAGGTATAACGTAAGCGTTGCTTACCGAAGGAGCGATTTGGGGAGTTTGGTAATCGCAAGAGGGGTGAAACAAAATGCCGAAACGAGTAAAAGCAGCCGTGATGACTGCCCCAGGCAAAATTGAAATTCAGGAATTTCCATATCCAAAATTGGAGTCTGGGGCAATGATGATGAAGGTAGAAATGTCAGGCATTTGTGGCACTGACAAACATACATACAAGGGCGAGAATGTGCAATATGCAGGCACAGCCTCAGAACGCAAAACCCCTTTTCCCATCATTCCCGGACACGAAAATGTGGGAGTTGTGGCAGAGATTACTGAAGAAGCTAAAAAAGGGTTGGAATTCTATGGAGAAGAGCTAAAAGAGGGCGATAGAATAGTAATGTGTCCGGATGTTATCTGTGGAAAGTGCTGGTATTGTCGTCAGATTCATGGTTATCCATGGTGCGAAAATGTGAAAGGCTACGGGAACGCATTTTCTTCTAAGGAACCTCCTTCGCTTTTTGGAGGGTGGGCGGAATATATCTACATCAGACCTGACGTATTTGTCTACAAAGTGCCTGAAGGCATCCCAAAAGAGGTAGCAGTATTGGCAGAACCTTTCGCGGTGACCTTTGCTTTGGATTCCGCAATTCATTCCTCGGCTGGAAATGGATTTTGCGGAGATACTGTGGTAGTTCAAGGTGTTGGCCCACTTGGTTTATGTTGTCTTATCAAAGCGAGAATCTTAGGGGCTGGTGACATTATTGCAATTGACCTTTCTGATTTCAGGTTGAAGATGGCAGAGGAATTCTCTGCTGATTATATTTTAAACGCAAAAAAAACGGAGAAGGATAAAAGAATCGATTATATCAGGGAGCTTACCGATGGAAGGGGAGCAGATGTGGTGATAGGTTGCACTGGTGTTCCTGATAGCTTTACAGAGGGATTAGAGATGCTAAGGCGCGGCGGCGCTTACATCGAATTGGGGAACTTTGTGGATACTGGCACGATAAACATCAATGTGCATAAGCATGTATGCGCAAAAAATGCGAGAATATTTGGCGTAACCAACCATCCATTCACAAAATACGGCGCAACTTTGAAACTATTTTTAAAATATGGCGAACAATTACCATTTAAGAAGATAGTCACGCATAGATACAAGATTCAAGAAGCTGAAACTGCGCTTAAAAAGTCTATGGATGAGGATACTATGAAGGTGGTGATTGAGCCATAACTTGGGGTGATTTTGAGAGGTTTTGAAAACTTGATGGTTGATATTGCCATGAATAACCCGCATTTCAGATTTTCTTTCTCTTGCGCGGAAGTCATCTGTCAGGATGTAATCGCAAAATTCAAGAAATAACCACCAAGGGAGGATAAAGTTAGCTATGATGTCAAAACGAAAATTGCTTTTAGGTATGTTTGCCATTTTAGTCTTAGTCTTGAGCATCTGCATGACAAAGGTTTCGGCTGAGGAACTGTTTCCCATGCCCAAGGTGGGACAGGTCGGGAAATGGGAGGCAGAGAGAGCGCAGATGAAAGGTGAGTGGAAGCTATTCCACCATCCGTCTGCCAGCGGAGGTATCTACGTAAGCCCGAGCGGCGAAGGAGTGGAGTTGTTCTTTCCGGTGGAATCCCTACGTCCGACTGACCTCAGGGTGTATCCGCTCCTTTGGCGGCATAGCGACAGACGACCGGCAAGGCGTTTCCCTCATCCACTCGAACGCAGACCAGGGCCGGACGTAATCGATTATTGGCAGACAGGCACAGAACGCATCCTCTTCTTCACATCTCCTGGAACAGGGAGGGTTGTAGCATTCGACCCGCAAGGCGAAAAGGTCATCAAATCCATCACTCTCGGCGGTTATCCTGCCGATTTGGTCGTTTCAAGAAAGCTGAACAGGATTTACGTCGCTAACTCAACTGAGGAGAAGGTCCAGGTTCTTAATCCCTCCAACCTCTCACTGGTAAATGAGATTCCGGTTAGCGGCGCCCCATGGTCTTTAGTCCTCGAAGGGCAAAAGCTCTACGTCGGCTGTTTGAAGGGGAGGAAGGTCGTCCTTATCGACACCGAGACAAACTCTGTTGAGGCGGAGGTTTCTTTGCCGAGCGATGTGGCGCACGTTGAGGTAGTCGGCAAGGAGGAGAAACAAGTTGTGGCTTGGTTTGAACCGATTCTTTTCGATATTGAGTCTTTTTTGAGCCTGGATGCCGATAGAGAAAAATATGTTTTTTCAAGGAAAACATCGGCGGAGAGCGGTGAGCACAAAAAGCCAGGCTGGATGAGGTTCAGTTCCCCATCCCCTCATACCTTGCGAATTGACATCCTAACCGAGGAAGGTTTGGTGGCGTATAAGACCCTCGATATGAAGAGCATAACCGGAGCGCCGAAAGTTGCCTCAACATTCCCATCTCCGCTTAAAGACACGCCTGGGCCCGATGTAATGGTCACTTTAGCTGGGCGGTTGTTCTTCACCTCCCCGTCAACTGGCAAAGTCGGCGTGTTAGATATCGGAACCGGTGAACTAACAGGGGCTATTGACGTCGGCGGGTATCTATCCGATATCGCCTTCGACCCGACGAAGGGGAAACTTTTCGTCTCCGACGCTCTTTCTAACAGGGTTGTAGCCATAGATGCGGTGAAGCTGAGCATAGAGGACGCCATTGATGTTCCGAAAATGCCCATTGCCTTGGAGATGTTCATCCCGCCCGAATGGCTCAAAGGGTGTCAGCCGTCGCTTTTCGTCGCTTGCTGGGATGCTAAAAAAGTCGTGAACGTAAACACGGAAGAGCTCAAAATCACCGGTGAGTTTGAGCTTCCCACAAATCCACAGCTTTTGAAAGTCATAACCCCGCCTGACAACAGTTGGTGGCCGCTTATCCCATCCGACCGCATCGACATCGAGTTGCGCGCTAGACTGGCTGTATTTTTATCGCCAAAGGCTTTCAAGCTGGAAACACTTCAGGAACTCTCTGAAGCTGATGTTCGTCATGGTTTTTCAAGACGTTCGACGGTTTCGTTCGACGTTGAAAGAGGGATAAAGAAGAGGTTCACTGTTGATAACGCGCATACAGTCCAAATTACACTGACTGACACTCAGGGCAAGACAGTTGAGGAAAGATGGGTTGATGTTAGCTCGGTGGCCGACCCCTTGAGAATTCCCCTACCTCCTCTCAGCAAATACGACAAGCCAGGACCGATTACCATTTCGCTTGACGATGGAGAAGAATATCCGTGGCGACGCGAAGTTTGGATGACGCCTGACCAGATGCAGTTTTTAGTCGCTGAAACTGAGGAGTTCTGGCGATGGAACGCCCCTACATTTCATCTTGAGGCAGGGAAACACACCATCAGGGTGAGGGCTTACAGCCCGTTCGTGCAGGTGGACGCTCTCAAGGTCAAGAGAAGCACCGAAGGCTCCCTTAGGCTGAATGTGAAGGGGAGTCCTCCTCAGGCTGAAGGGATTGAAGAAAGATACCGCTCGCTATTCTACTACGATGAGCCTGTCCGTTTTGAGCTTGAACTTGAGAACCTGCTTGGCGAGTATCAAAGGATAAATATGGTCTACGAGGTTTCAAATTACATGGACGAGGTGGAAGCCGTCAAAAGCTTGGAGCTAACCCTCATGCCGAAGGAACACCGCTCATACCTACTTGAATTTCCGCTTGAGAGCATGGGAAGGTTCACGCTCATCATCACCCTTAGTTCGCCTTACGGACAGTTGGTGAGAGAGCATAAATTCATCAGAGTTCCGAAGCTGGAACATCCGAGGATGCTTTTTTCTAAGGAGGAGATACCTGGGATTAAGGATAGAATCGCGGAGCACTCGAGGTTGTTCAGCCGATACTTCGAGTGGCTTTTAAGGCAGTGCGAGAAGGAAGGGTTCCTGCCAGCAGGAATTGCTATTTCGACTTTCGTCCCGAAGTTGCCGGAAGCCCAACATAAATTGCCACAACAAGGGGGCTGGAGGCGATACGACCTTGGCTGGCGGATGCTCGCTGTCCAGTTTTCAGCTATATTCGCCCAGGATGCAGAGATGAGGGAACAGTTCCGTTCAAAAATCCAACAAATCCTCAAGGATGCTCGCACGGACGGCTACTGTATGTTCCACCATCACGGTCCTTTCTTCCCCGGTGCCGTCGCCGCTCTCTTCGACCTTGTCGCGGCCACTCCTGGCGAAGCGGACGAGGAGGTGGAGAAGCTACGGGAGTTCTTCAACCGCTCTCTGGGCGACATGAATCTCCTCCCGTGGACACTGGCTTCTATCGAAGAGCCGCTTACGGTAAAAGAGAGAGCGATACTCTGGCATGTTGGAATGTGGCTTTTCAACGTTGATAGATATTTCAGATTGCACCAGGGCAAACGTGGCGGGCGGAGATGGCTGAACGAGAGAACTGGCTGTCATTGCCCCTACGCTGGCTATGGTTATTCGCTCCTCTATCTTTCAAACATCTTCAAAGAACGGAGGCTCCATAAGAAGCTCGCTTTAGGCTTCCTCACCCATTCAGAGCTTATCCATCCTATACGTGATAACAGAAATATGCTCGGTCCTATAGGACCTCTTGGCGAGCCGATAAGGTGGATAGATAGCGTTCTGTGCAAAAATCCTTTGGAAAAACACAAATACAACTTCGAGAAACTGTTAGAGGAACTTGAAAGCGAAGTGATTGCGCCTGAGAAGATAGACGAAATCTTTTCTTTTAAGGAAGCAGCTTCAACATCCAAGCCGATGGCGTTCGTCGTTCCGATAGCTCTTGCGCTTGGATGGTATGACCCGAAGGCTCCTGAAGTTGAAAAAAAGGAGCTACCACCTACCGTCCTTTTTGACGTTGAGGGTGATGTGATAATGCGCTCATCATGGAGTGATGATGCGACGGAAGTTTACTTCACATGCGGCATCCGAGACCACGTCTACCGACATCAGCCGACGCATCTGCGAATCGCAAAGGGCGGAGAATTCCTACTTTCAACAGCCTCCTCATACGGCGATGACGGAAATCCGAATCCGGGCAAAACTTGGGGAAACGTCGTTGTAATCGAGCCTTCCGGCTGGATAAAGAGATGGGGTGAAAATCTGAGACACCCTCGAGGAGAGGAATACCCCCTCATCAACAGGTTCTCCGAAGAAACGTTCCGGTATATCATCCGCGATAGAAGAGTGTCCGGATTCGCGCCTGCTGAGGGAGGCTTCGGCGGCGGCTTGGACATGCATGGACATACAGAATCGCTTTTCCTGAAGGAGGGTGAGATAATCGCATACGAGACATGGCCTCAGTTTGACTACGTCGCCGGCGACGCCACTAACTCGTGGAATTTGGGATTGGCCCAAGAAGTCTTAAGACAGGTGGTCTTCGTCAAGCCTGATGTCGTCGTTGTTTACGACCGTGTGCTTCTCGGAACTAAAGCGAAGAGAGGCTATTGGGTTGCAGCAACTGGTCAGCAGCTTGAAATTGAAGGCAAACGTTTCACAGTCAGGAGCGGCTCGGCTGTCATGCATGGGCAGGTGGTTCTTCCAGAAAATCCACTCATGCAAACTTATGACCCGCAAAAGCCAAACAGATACACCACTGCGCCCCCTTTCAGCATCTCCTACAGCTGGTTCCTTTTCGATGGGAGGACGAAACACCAGAAGGTTTTAGAGATACATCCGTCCGTCTCTGTCAAAAAACTCGAATACCTCCTCCTGATGCAAATAGGGGAACAGGAGATAGAAGTTAAGCCTATGGTAGATGACCACCATGCAGGAGTCTTCTTTGAGACGAATGGGAAACGAGTTGAAGTGCGATTCCGACGTAATGGGCCTGTTGGAGGGAAGATAACCTTGAGCGGAAGGGAGCTTATCGAACACTCCTTCGTCCATGATATTGACGACTCTTACAGACACTATATAGGCTACCCCGGCTTTGAAAAGTGGATGAGCGAGCCTCAATTCAGGTTCCTTAATCTCAGATGAAATTTAAAGGTAAGGCAAGATTAGCCCTAATATGCGTAAGCATAATTGTCATTAGTCTGATATTCGCAGGACAAAGTTTTGCAAAAATTGACCCTAAAACCGCTGTAGGGATTTGGCTCTTTGATGAGGGCAAAGGTGATATCGCCAAAGATTCCTCTGGAAATGGCAATGATGGGAAGATTAACGGGGCAAAATTTAGTAACGGTAAGATTAGCCAAGCCTTAAGTTTTGATGGCTCAGATGATTTTGTGGAAATTCCTGCAAGAGTTTCTTTGGATACTCGTTTGCATATCACAATTGCAGCTTGGATTTATCCAACTAAGGATGGACCTATTGTAAATTATCAACATCCAGGGGGGAGATGGGGTACTCATCTCTGGATAACTGCTCCAAGCAACTTATTTGTCAGAGTTATAAAGAGAGATGGTGCTTTCACAACACATCTAACATGCCCAATAAGTTTAAAGGCGTGGCATCATGTTGCAACTATCTATGGTCACAGTAGTGGAGTAGTGAGTCTGTTTTTGGATGGAAAGGAATGCAATTCGCTAAATATAGGGGTAACTGAGCAATCTACACATGGACCTGTTTTCATGGGTAAAGCACCTTGGGATGGTCGCGCTTTTAAGGAGCTCATAGACGAAGTTGCGATTTTTAATGTTGTGCTATCAAAAGAAGAGATTCAAGCCATTATGAACAAAGGTTTGTCCAGTATACTTGCTGTTTCCCCGCGGCTCTATTATCAGCACGCTCGAGCCTCTACGATATTTGCTCACGTTGCCAAGCGACGAGGAGATACGATGGCTTCGAGATTAG
>DTYX01001119.1 GCA_012961655.1 Candidatus Poribacteria bacterium | reverse complement strand
GAATTCCCCAGAATTCGGGAAAAAGCGGGCTTCAGTCCGCTTTTTTCGAATAAGCGTGGTGATTTATCACAACGCTAAGGATTACTCCAGATAAATTATATTGCTTCAGCAGTCCGAAAATGCAAAATCTGAAACCAAAATTTTTTCCTTGCATTCAGTCAATGCTTATGCTAAAATAGCATTGTTTAATCTGATTTGAAGGAAGTGAATCTTATGTCTGGTCATTCTAAATGGGCGACGACGAAACGTCGTAAATCGGCGGTTGATGCAAAGCGTGGTAAAATCTTTACAAAGTTAACGAAGGAAATTACAGTTGCTGCGAGGATTGGTGGGGGAGATGCAGATATTAATCCCAGATTGCGAAATGCTATTGCAGAAGCAAAGGCTAATAATATGCCGAATGAAAATATAGAACGTGCTATTAAACGCGGCACCGGTGAATTAGAAGGCGTTCAATATGAAGAACTTTCCTTAGAGGCTTACGCTCCCGGCGGTGTTGCTTTAATAATGGAAATTCTCACGGATAACCGAAATCGGACCTTAGCAGATGTGAGACATATCTTATCAAAGAGCGGCGGAAATTTAGGCGAGCGCGGTTGCGTTTCCTGGATGTTTGAGAAAAAAGGATTAATTGTTGTAGATAAAGATTCATCTGATGAAGATGAAATTTTTATGCTAGCGCTAGAAGCTGGTGCGGATGACCTGAAAACAGAGAACGACACCTTTGATATCTATACAACCCCAGAAACCTTTGGAGATGTTCGCAATGCTATTGAGGAAGCGGGTATAGATATTACATTAGCGGAAATTAGTATGATTCCCAAAATAACTGTTCGTGTCGAAGGTAAAAACGCTCAACAAGTGTTGCAATTGCTAGAGACATTAGATGAACACGATGACATCCAGCATGTCTACTCAAATTTTGATGTCCCGGATGAAATGCTGGACGCGGCAGCATAGAGGAATTCGGAGTTCGGAATTAAATTGAAATGACAGCTCTTGGAATTAATGCGAGTATTGCAAATACCGGATATGGAATAGTAACGGAAGAAGGCTCAACTTTAATTAAACGTGATTTTGGCGTCATAAGAACTGCTCCTGATATTCCCATTCATCTGCGCTTGAAAAAAATGTATGACGCCGTGATAGAAGTTATTCATGAATACCGACCTGAAGTTGTTGTCTTAAAAGAATTATCTCCCAACAGAAAATTCAGCAATGTCTTAACTGTTGGACAAGTGCAAGGTGTTGTAATGCTTGCGGCTGCGAATGCCGATTTGGACGTGCGGAGTTATACTCCAAGCCAGGTAAAACAGTCCATTGTAGGCTCCTCAAAATCCAGCGGACATCAGGTGCAACAGATGGTTAAAGTTTTGTTAGGACTCAAAGAGACTCCCAAGCCCGACCAGTTAGCAATCTGTCACCTTCGCAGCTACAAGATGCAGAATTTATATCAAAGGCTTGCCTTCGAGCGTAGCGAAAGGATACGCAGATGATTTCATTTGTCAATGGCATACTAGAGCATAAAGAAGCCAATCAAGCTGTTATAGACGTCGGTGGCGTGGGATATGAAGTGATTATCCCGTTATCCACTTACGAAAGACTTCCTCCCGTAGGTGAACCCGTTAAACTACATACGCATTATCTTCCCCGCGATGATGAAATCAGACTATACGGATTTATCTCTTTGGATGAACGAACCCTATTTAGAACGATGCTAACTGTCAAGGGCGTTGGTCCAGGAACAGCTCTGAATATTCTTTCCAGGTTGACGCCCAATCAATTTCGGCTGGCTATCAATCAGAATAATGTTGATGTTTTAAGAAGGGTGCCAAGACTCGGGAAAGAGACGGCACAACTAATTATCGTTCAATTAAAGAAGAAAATCCAATCCATCGATTTTGTCGAACAACTTGATGGCGAAATAAGCCAACCAGTTTCTATGGAGGTTGTCCAAACCTTGATAAGAATGGGCGCTACCCAAGACGCTGCTGAAAAAGCTGTTAGACAAGCGCAAAAAGTTCTCGGCGAAAATGCTCAACTGGAAGCGCTTATTCAATTAGCGCTTAGATATGTATAACGGGAAGTGAATGGATTGATGATTGAGTGAGTAATTACTGCTCGTAATATGGATGACAGAGAGCGTAAACGCTATAGAACCAGGAAATAATAATGGAGAAGAAAATACCTCTGCTGAGACTCAATCAGCAGTGAGCAAGAGGTAAAATAATGTCAGAAGACAGAATTGTTAACCCTGAACCACAAGAAGAGGATAAACCGATAGATTATACCCTGCGTCCCCAATCCTTAGAGGAATTTATTGGACAGGATAAAATTAAGGAGCAGTTGAAAATAGCTGTCGAAGCTTCCAAAATCAGAAGTCAATCGCTTGAACATGTCTTGCTAGTTGGGCCGCCAGGCCTCGGGAAAACAACCCTGGCAACTGTCATCGCCAATGAATTAGAAGTCGGATTTAAATCCACTATTGGACCAACCATGGAGAGGCAACTCGACTTATCGGCAATTTTGACCAATCTGCAAAACGGCGATGTCCTCTTCATCGACGAAGTCCATCGAATGAAGAACATCGTCCAGGAAATGCTGTACCCTGCGATGGAAGACTATAAATTGGATATTACCATTGGAGAAGGGCCAAGCGCTAATATCGTGCAGATTCCGCTGCCAAGATTCACTCTCGTCGGAGCGACAACTCGCGAGGGATTACTAACAGGCCCATTCCGAGACCGATTCGGCTTCCATCTCCACCTCGATTATTATGAGGTTGATGATATTTACATCATCATCAAAACAAATGCTAAGGCATTGAAAATTGATATAGATGATGAAGCCGGTTGGGAAATCGCTCAGCGCGCTAGAGGTACTCCCAGAGTCGCTAAACGTCTGCTCATAAGAGTTTGGGATTATGCGCTTTATAAAACCGAAACGGGAATTATCACAAAAGAGATTGCTCAGGATGCTTTAGAATTCTACGGTATTGATGAACTCGGATTGGATGATAGAGATAGAAAATTGCTGAGAACTATAATTGAGCAATTTGGAGGACGAGCAGTTGGGCTGAAAGCGATAGCAGTCTCAATCAGCGAAGATGAACGAACTATCGAAGATGTCTACGAACCTTACTTGATTAAAATTGGATTTCTGACACTGACCAGGATGGGAAGGATAGCCACTGAAGCGGCTTATGAGCATCTGGGAATACCTCTGCCTCAACAGAGAAGGCTTTTTTAGTCTAATGAAAGCGATGTTTTGACCAACATGCTAAATAAAGCAAGGGAACACCTGAAATTGATAATAACAGAAAATGTTTGATTTCACTTCCATAGGAAAAATTCTGATAATATTTGGCGTTATCATTGCCGCCGTCGGTTCGTTGTTACTGTTGTCGAAACATATTCCGTGGTTAGGCAAATTGCCAGGGGACATTTACATCAAAAAGGGCAATTTTTCGTTCTACTTTCCAATAGTAACTTGTATTATAATTAGCATTATCTTGACATTGATTTTTACGCTCATTAGATTATTTGGACGACGATAATGAAACTCTCTTTATTCGATTATGACCTACCAGAAGAACTAATCGCACAGTATCCCCCACCCAAGCGTGACGAATCCCGCCTCATGGCGCTTGATAGAAAAAGCCGGAGCATCACTCATTCCCAATTTCGATTGATAGGCGAGTTTTTATCTCCGAATGACCTTTTGGTTTTGAACGACACGAAGGTAATACCGGCGCGCCTGGTGGGCAAAAAGCAAAAAACTGGGGCAAAGATTGAAATCTTTCTCGTCGCAGAAAGGGAAAGGGATATCTGGGAAGCACTGATAAAACCCGGCAAAAGAGTGAAAAATGGTACAGTCGTGGAATTTGGGGAAGGGATTCTCAAAGCGCAGGTTCTGGCGAAGTTGGGAACCGGCACATACATCGTCAGATTGAAATATAAAGGACGACTTTTGGAAATTTTATCCGAAGTCGGACGAACACCGTTGCCTCCGTATATTAAACGCCAGCCGGAGCCCATCGATAAAATTCGCTATCAGAACGTCTACGCCGCCAAAAATGGCGCAGTTGCTGCGCCGACAGCGGGACTGCATTTCACACAGGAATTACTGGACGCTCTTCAACGGAAAGGCATCGGGGTCGCAAAACTGACGTTGCATGTCGGATTGGGCACATTTCAACCTGTGAAAACTGAGGAAGTCGAAGCGCATAAAATGCACGCTGAATATTTTGAAATTTCACCTGAAACAGCAGAACGGATAAATCTGTGTAAACAGAAAGGCGGACGAATCGTCGCCGTCGGCACAACATCGGTGAGAACTCTTGAAACCGTGGCGGATAACGGCGGGGTCGTTGAAGAAAGTGGATATACTGACCTTTTCATCTACCCTGGATATCAATTTAAAATCGTTGACGCGCTAATCACCAATTTTCATCTGCCGAAATCTACGCTATTGATGCTCGTCAGCACATTCGCTTCGAGAGAAT
>DTYX01001118.1 GCA_012961655.1 Candidatus Poribacteria bacterium | reverse complement strand
GACATCGGTAAAGACCGGGTCGCCATAGTATTCATCGCGGTCAGCAAGCGCTAATTTCATCGCTTCGGTAAGAACGTGGATGTAATCCGTTGACAGATGTCCCATGTTCTTTAAATCAAAACCTTCCAGAAGGCGCAAGGTCTGGCAGAGATACGGTCCCTGAGTCCAGGTATCGCACTTACACACGGTATAACCTCGATAGTCCACGGTAACTGCGGACTCCAGGCGGGTTGTATGGGCGGCTAAATCCTCTTTGCGCAGGAAACCACCCTTCTCAATGTACCAAGCGGTTAAATCATCGGCGATATCTCCGCGATAGAACCGGTCGACAGCCGCCTGAATCTTCTGTTCCCGCGTTCCATTTGCGCCTTTCTCCGCTTCTATCATTTTGCGCAATGTAACCGCCAATCTGTCGTACCAGTCGCGTCCTCCGGCGTCGAGAAGCGCTAGCGTCGGCGCTACCACCTCCTCGAAGGTCCGAGTGCCGTAAAGTTTGAGCGCTGTCAAACACAGATGTACGGCGGCGGGGACTGGCGCGGCTTTTATGTCGCCGTCAGTCGGAATACCGTTTTCTAAATACCACGCTATCGCATCAGGTGAAAGCGGCGCTCTGCCCATGCCGGAAAGCACCTTCACCTCTTGAGCTTTCGCATCGTAGATAATGAAAGGCACTTCACCGCCGATAGCGAAAGCGCCGTGGTCTGTAATACTGAGGGCAAGTATTGTCGCAACGGCGGCGTCGGCGGCATTGCCGCCGTTTTGTAGTATCTCAATGCCGGCGGCGACCGCTCGGCTTCCTCCGGCGGCAACGGCCCCGGACTTCCCTGACGCGTGCCATCCAATTTCAGCTTGAATCGAAACGTTCTCCGCTTCTTTCATTAGTTACTCCTCAAGATATGTCTATTATAAAAACAGCACGCGAAATAAGCGAAATCCAGATAATATTTATGGCTCTTCGATATCGCGTGTGGTAACTGGAATTCACAATTCGAGAATCATAAAACGTAAAACGTAATGCGTAATGCGTAATACAAAGTAATTTTATCGTGTCTCCGTGATTATTAATAAAAACGCTTACCACACCTAAATATTAAAGAACCATATTTATTTCGCATGCTGCTATTTTTAGAGTGTATCATATCAACAGAGGAAAAACAATCCATTTTTGCAATGCAGAGATTTCCCAGAAGCCTGTTTTGTCGGAGAAAACGGGTTTTTTATTGACTTTACAGAGCGCTATTTTTGCTTGATGAACTTTTGCAAACGATTATCAGCCTGCACTTCTCCCACATACAAATCGCCATGCGAATCCGTCCAGATGCCGTGTGGACAGGCAAAAAACTCGCCGGGTATTTCACTTCCTCGCTCGCTACCCCATTGAGCAAGTACCTCGCCATCAAGGGTCAAAATAGTAACACGCTGGTCTAATTCGGCAACGTAAACTGTATCGTCCTCATCGATAAAAATATCATCAGGATGTCGGAAGTCCCACCATTCGGTGATATATTCGCCTGAGAGGTCCTTTAAGATGTCCTCCCCCCATGACATGATAAAGTTGCCTGAGGCATCGAAGACAACCATTGGGCGCTCACTCCGGCTGTAGATGTAAATCCTATCTTCTGAGCCCACTGCGACTGCGGGTATCCAACCAAATGTCCAACCTTCGGGAAGTTGTCCCCATCCTTCTTGGATTTCATACGTATATTTGCCAGAACCATAAGTCATTCCAGTGTACCTCCGGAATTTTAGGTGTTATAACATCATTTTAGCATATTTCAGTGGTTTGGAAGCGTTCAATTTATACTTTCGCCATTTTACCATTCAACCTTTAATAACTCCCAATGGACGCATTCGCGCCACGCGTTTGGATATTCCTGCGGCATCGGCGACTTTGACCACTTCATCCACGTCTTTATATGCATCGGAGAATTCTTCCTGCAATGTCGTCCTGCCTTCATAACGCACGAAGATGCCCTGGTCTTCCATTTCGCGCCGCAGCGGTCTACCTTTAGTAGCTCTAATGGCGGCACGGCGGGACATCAATCGTCCTGCGCCATGGGCTGTCGTTCCCCACGTCTCGTCCATAGCGAGTTGTGTGCCGACCAGTATGTGAGACGCTGTGCCCATGTCTCCTGGAATAATCACAGGTTGGCCGATATCGCGGTACTTCTCTGGGACATCTTTATGCCCTGGTGGAAATGCGCGGGTAGCGCCTTTACGATGGACAAATAAGGTGCGTTTTTGTCCATCGACGGTATGTTCCTCGAATTTGCCGATATTGTGCGCGACATCGTAAATCAATTCCAGTCCTAGCTCAGACTGACTCACACCTATGAATTCCGCAAATGCTTTGCGCGTCAAGTGCATGATACATTGACGGTTCGCCCAGGCATAATTCGCCGCGCACGCCATACTCGCTATGTATTGCTGTCCCTCGGGCGAATTAACTGGCGCACAGACCAATTGACGGTCAGGAATGTCGATGCGGTACTTCTTGGTCACAGGAGCCCAAGTTCTGACAAATTCGTCACATACCTGATGTCCAAATCCACGCGAGCCGGAATGAATCATTATCGCAATTTGACCTTTCTCCAGCCCAAGGACATCAGCCAGAGATTGATTGAAAATCCGGTCCACTACCTGGATTTCGAGAAAATGATTTCCCGAACCGAGTGTCCCCAACTGATTCTTGCCGCGTTCCAGTGCTCTTTTGCTCGCCGCATCCGGGTCTGCGAGTTTCATCTGTCCTTGTTCTTCAGTGCATTCGAGGTCCTCTTCTCTGCCGTAACCATTTTCAACTGCCCACCGCGCGCCTTGCCTGAGCACTCTTTTTTGGTCAGTGGGATTTAACCGAATCGCACCTCTGGAACCGACGCCACAGGGAACTTCCTTGAACAGATAATCCACTAATTCCTTCATTTTACCCGCGACGTCTTCTTCATGTAGGTTTGTACGCAGCAATCGCACGCCACAGTTGATATCATACCCAATCCCTCCAGGTGAGACTACGCCTTCATTCTCAGGGTCAGTCGCTGCTACACCGCCGATTACGAATCCATATCCCCAATGAAGGTCGGGCATAGCTAACGAATAATTGACAATGCCCGGCAGATGAGCGACATTCGCAACTTGTTGCAAACCTTCATCTTTTTGTGCATCTTTCAATATTTTTTCGTTTGCATATACGATTCCATCCACACGCATCTTCGGATTGTAACTTTTCGGGATGCGCCACCGATTGTTATCAATCTTTTCAATTGGAACGTTCGTTCTTTTAGCCATTAAATTTCCTCCTAGTACCTACAAGATTTTACTCCAGCTTTTAATGCGAAGACCTTTCACGTTTTAAAAAATTCAAAATACAGTATATATCAAGATATCTGCAACAAACTCATCCATTCCGCTTTCGTCGAGGGGTCATCGCGGAAAACTCCTAACACTGCGCTGGTAATCGCTTTTGAGTTTTGTTTCTGAACGCCTCTTATCATCATACACATGTGCTGCGCTTCCATAACGACTGCAACTCCCAACGGGTCTAAAGCCTCATTTAACGCCGAGGCTATCTGATTAGTTAGACGCTCCTGCACCTGCAACCGCCGCGCGAACATATCTACTATCCGGGGAATTTTGCTTAAACCGATAATTTTTCCATTAGGAATATATGCGACATGGCATTTACCAACCATAGGGAGAATATGATGTTCACAAAGGCTATAAAACTCAATATCTCGCACAATCACAATATCGTCCGCATCTGAGTCGAAAATCGCATTGTTCAATATATCCTTGATGTTTTGCCTGTATCCCTGCGTCATAAATTTCATAGCATCTGCTGCTCTGCTCGGTGTTTTTATTAATCCCTCTCGCTGCACATTTTCTCCTATGCACCGTAGTATTTGTTCATAAAGTTTTTCCAAATCTTTTCCCTCAAACAAATCCGCCTTTTCTACGGATTGAGCGTTCATTCTTTCATTCCTTCAAGCTGTTATCGTAAAATTACTTCTGCCCACCGTATGATATCTAAAAACATTTGATGTTAAGCAACTTTCAGAAAGTTCTTTAAACTTTTACCAATTAAGGGCGATGGGGAGAGTTGTGGTGCAGGTTTCGTGGTGCAGGTTTC
>DTYX01001117.1 GCA_012961655.1 Candidatus Poribacteria bacterium | reverse complement strand
TCCATCACCGCTCGGTTAATTAATTAGCAAAAGTATAGAAGAATTAAGTTTTGAAAAATAGAAAGATTTATTTTATACTTTTGATTAGCATATAAATTTGAAACGAGCCGCCTTTAGAACATATTCCCAATGTGTTAATTATTGATGGCGGTGAAGCAAAACTGGAAAGGAGTAACATAAGATGAACGAGTTAGAATTGTTCGGCAAAGATATTGACGTCAAAGTGAACGATAATTTTAGTTTGACTGTGCTGCGGAACGATGGATGTCTGCTATGGGAAAGCTCCCAAATTCATATACCTACTATTCTATTGCGAGCTGAAGATACAAAGACACGCCGGCAACCACTGTCGAGCGCCGAAAAAGCTTCGGTTTCAGACTTCGATGATGGCAAACACCGAGGACAAACTGTTCGTCTGAGTGGCTTCGATGGCATCGACATAGCCTTGGAACTCACTTTTGCCATCGACGCGGCTGTGGATGAAATCTTGATTCAGGTGGCACAAGTTGATGGAAAGGACACAGTTGAAAGTGTCTGTCATCTTTACAGATTTGAGAAACCCGTAACTGACGGGGGCTACATGGTACTTCCTCATGGCTCGGGCTACCTGATACCGGCGGAATGTCCGGATGAACTTCCGGGCAAGGGTATTAGAGGCGGCTTAATCGGCGGTCGCTGGAGCATGCCGATGTTTGGGATGGTTCGCGAAGAGGACGCGATGTGTGTCATCGTGGAGACATGGTGGGACTGTGACGTAGAAGCGGAGCATTTGCCAGAGGACTTGTCATCATTGGATTTCAACTGGCTTGGGAGTTTAGGCAAGCTAGCCTACCCACGCCGTTTCATTCTACGGTTCGCTCAGGGGATGGATTACGTGGCGATGGCCAAGCTATATCGCGGATACGCCCGGAAACAAGGACTTCTACGCACGCTCGAAGAGAAGGCTTCTGAAACACCGGTGATTCGGCAATACATCGAAAACATCCTCCTGCGTTGGGCGGCGTGGAATAGCGAGGATGGCCCCACGGTGCTCAACGATATTAGGCGATTGCAAAAGATGGGTTTTGGGATAAACTTTTTCTTCCCGAAATGGTCTTCGTCCGGCTATTCCCCTGAACGAGGCACGGCTACGACGGCGGACGCCAACTGGCAAGCCTATCTTCTCTCTAACCCAGTGCCAGGCGGCTGGGAAGCGCTAGTTGAGTTCGCTAATGCTATACATCGACTCGGCTGCACCATTCAGGGTTTCGTCAACCCGCGGTCGCAGGATGCCGCGGCGCCTGAATTCGATGCCAGTCGTTGGCCACAGAATACGGAAGAGCAACCAATCCATGACTTGAGTTCTCATGACGCGCTTGAGCGAACTAAGCGTGTGCTGGACAACATTGAAGCCAAAGGGCTAAAATATGATGTCCTATACTACGACGGCTACTCGGCGCACTATCCTCTGCCGGAAGATTATTCACGGTTACATCCTCAGACCCGCCGTCAGACCTACGAGGTTCAAAATGCGTGTTTTGCCGAAACCAGACGCCGTGGCATTATGCCTGGCGCGGAACTCGCCCGTTTCTGGTGTATGGCTGACTGTGATTACTTCTTTTTCACCGATTGGTCAAGCGACCGTTTATCCAACACTCCGGTTCAAGGCGCACCGGCGCCCGTAGGTGAGCCGATTCCGTTGTTCCAGCTTGTATTCCATGACTGTTACATCGCAGGATTTTCCGGCGGTGGTTACGCGCTTTATTCACCGGGATATGACTGGTGGGAAGACTGCACGCCGCGGCTCTATGAACTTCTATTTGCCTCAGCTCCAGCGCATAATTGGCTGTCGGAGGGCTACGTCCCCATCCGCGACTGGGACAGCGAAAAAGCGCGGCGGCATTGGACCTGGCTGAAGCGCTGGAATTCGTATTACCGTACTACTGCTACGTCGGAAATGATATCGCACCGCTTCCTTTCATCCGATAGGAAGCAGCAACGCATCGAATTTGCCAACGGTGTGATAGCGGAGTTCAATATGACGACAGATGAATTGCGTGTGAAAGGCGTCGCTGGTTTCAGCGGAGAGTGGGAGAAGCCCGAGGCTTAAAGAAAAAGATGTTAGCCTACGCTAAGACGAAGTCGTGCGTTGCTTCTTGCATAAATCTTACTTCTCAGAAGACATCTGCAATCTGTTCAGGGGAAATTTGACCGTGCCGTAGGATGACAGGAGGCTTGACAGATAAATCCAATACCGTAGAGACAACCTTTTTCTTTGTTGCGCCGCCGTCCAAAATCAGGTCAATCTTATCACCTAGGCTCGCTTGCACTTCTTCAGCAGTTATCGCCTCGCGTTCTCCAGAGAGATTAGCGCTGGTGGTCGCCAGAGGTTTGCCGAAAGCCGCAATCAATTTTAATGCGATGGGATTGTCAGGCATTCTAACTCCAACAGTGTTCCCACCGGCAGTAATTTCAACAGGCAAGTCGCTATCTGCTTTTACTACGATAGTTAATGCGCCTGGCCAAAATGCTGTCGCTACTCTTTCAAAAGCAGCAGGTAAATTCGTCGCGAGCTTCAACACATCCCTGAACGATGCGACCAGTACCGCCAAAGGTTTATCCTTGGGACGTTTTTTGGCCGCGTAGATTTTCTCAACTGCGCTGGGATTGAACGCATCTGCGCCTACGCCGTAGACGGTGTCCGTTGGGAAAGCGACAATGCCGCCGGCGGTAAGTACTGATACGCCGTGGATTATGCTTTCGTGAAGGTTATTTTGATTGATTGTAATTAGTTGAGCCATAAGCGGAGTGCAAGGGCTAAGAAACTGTTCGCTCCATTTATCAGCGGAATTAAGGAAATAATTCCGCATTCCGAACTCCGAACTCCGAATTCCGTTCACCATCGCCTAACACTAACGCGACCGATTCGCTTTCGGAGGTATGAAATTCATCTGCCACACAGGAGTTTTCACCTAAAATGCTATTAGCGATGGAGCAGTTGTTACCGATATTGGCGCGTGATAACAAGATGCTATTTTCTATCCTGGTATTTTCACCGACTATAGCAGCGTTTTCCAAGGTGACATAAGGACCAATAACAGCATTATCTCCAATACTCGCCTCTGCTCCAATGAATACAGGAGGTATAATGTGGAACATATCTGCTTGCTCATTTTGATTTACGACGTCGGAATGAACAGATGCTTCTTCGGATAACAACAACTTATTTGCTTTTAATAAATCTTTATGGTCGTTGACATTCAAACGCCATGTATCTAAAATTGCATATCCGATTTGGTGTTCCCACTCAATCAGAAGCTGTAGAGAATCCGTCAGATAGTATTCGCCACGTGGACTTTTTTCCGTATGTTTAATGGCTTCAAATATATCTGGAGTAAACACACACATTCCTGCAAAGGCAAGGTCACTTTTGGGATTCTCAGGTTTTTCCACAATATCAGTAATTCTTGCGCCATTAATTTCAACAATTCCATGCTTCCAAGGTTCATCAGCATGCATTAATGCCATTGTTGCTGAAGCTACATTCGATTTATGCCGTTTTATCAATTTAGCATAATCATAACCGGTGAGGTTATCGCCATAAACCATCAGGAAGTCAGAGGCGCCAATCTGCGATTTTGCCACATCCAGCGCGTGTGCAGTGCCAAGTACTTGCATCTGTTCGACAAAGTCTAAAGTGATATTGGGATAATGTCCTTTTAAGTAAACGCTCAGTTGCAAAGTTGTATTTTTCGGGAGGACTATAATAATATTATCTATGCCAGCCGCAATCATTTTGTCGATATTATGTTCCAGCAATGTTCGTCCTGCGACTGGCACCAACGGCTTTGGTCTTGTATTTGTCAATGGTCTGAGTCGCTTTCCATTTCCAGCGGCAAGAATTACTCCTTTGAGGTCCATTGCACTGTTCTCCTCACATAATGATGGGTTTTCCAAGAAAGCCTAAGGATAGAAGTCTAAACTACTGACGACATATAATCGCAACAATTCGTTCCGCAGCTTTGCCATCCCAGAATTTCGGTATCCGGCCCGATTTACCCTCGCCCGCAAAAATTTTCATACTCTCTTCAATAATTTTCTCTGGGTCAGTTCCCACAAGAGTATTCGTTCCTTCAGTAATTGTCGCCGGTCGTTCGGTATTCTCACGCAAGGTTAAACATGGGATTCCTAAAACTGTTGTTTCCTCTTGTAAACCACCGGAATCCGTCAGCGCAAATTTGCAGTTTGATTCCAGCTTGAGGAAATCCAGATATCCCAGTGGTTCTGTAACTATCAGATTCGCCATGCGCTCAAATTTTCCCGCGAAACCGAATTCCGCGAGGCGCGCTCTAGTACGTGGATGCATTGGAAAAACTATCTGAATCTGTTGCTGAATTTTCTCCAGAGCGCTGATAATTCTCTCGAAAGTATCTTTGACATCTACATTGCTCGGTCTATGTAGAGTGAGCAGAGCAAAGTCTCCTTTCACGAGATTAAGCGCAGCCATGATAGATGATTCCTGTGATTTTTTTACACAGTACAGCAGAGTATCTATCATTACATTGCCGACGAAGTGGATTTTTTCTTTCTGTATGCCTTCCCGTTCTAGGTTCTGATTAGCAGATAGTTCTGTTGTAAATAGCAAGTTGGAAAGCGCATCAGTGACAATCCGGTTAATCTCTTCAGGCATACTGCGGTCAAAACTACGCAATCCCGCTTCCACATGGGCTACTGGCACACCCAACTTAGCTGCTACTAGACTGCAAGCCAAAGTGGAATTAACATCTCCAACGACGACAACAAGGTCAGGTCTTTTCTCGTTAAGCACGGTCTCAAATTCGACCATCACCTTCGCAGTCTGAACGGCGTGACTTCCTGAACCGATGCAGAGATAAACATCCGGTTGAGGCAACGCCAAATCCTCAAAAAATATCTTCGACATTGCGTCGTCGTAATGCTGTCCCGTGTGAAGCAGAAGATGCTCGATATTTTCGCATCTCTTCATCTGACGCACTACTGGCGCTATTTTCATGAAATTCGGTCTAGCGCCCACGACATTTATAATTTTCATCTTATTCATTCCATTACCGACTGTAGAGTTTCACGCATCACGTTTTACGAAAAAGACGTTATATGAAACAATTTTAAACAACTAAACATCTATTCCCCCCGCGCCCGCCACTGGAAAACAGATTTCAATGGCTGCTGGCAGGTTTCTCGGATGGTAATATTCTTCTGAGATTTTCCGGATTAATTCATCAGTCTTGTTTTTTTACCATTAATACTGTTTTCTGAAGTATAGCTAATTAGATTTTTTGGAGCATCTAATTTAAGCATGACTTCATTACATTTCTCTTGACTATTTGATGAAATATCAAAACATAAACCATTTTCACTATTTATAAAGTTTTTAGATTAGTCTTATTGTACAGAT
>DTYX01001116.1 GCA_012961655.1 Candidatus Poribacteria bacterium | reverse complement strand
TGTTATATCACGGGGTCCCTCTTCCCAAAGTAGATTTCCCCCATCCTCCGCATCGTATATAGCGAAAGTCATGGAGAAATCGCCAGTTAAGGGATTGCCTTCAGTATCAGTCAATTTTCCCTGATAATTGATTAACTTAGGCACTCCTTCAATAGCCGATATTCTTGATATTCCCATTTTTCCAGATATTGCTAATAATCCGACTAATACCAGTGTGATTGTGATAATGATGCTTTTTTTCATCGTGAAAACCCCTATTGCAGTTTTGTAAATAATTTTTGAGTTAAACCTTTTTTCGCTTTATTATTCGCATTTCTCGGATTCCGCCAGCCACAGGTGTCTCGCCCTCCGGGCTTACGCCATAGGGCAGGAAGCCTGTGGCGTCATGGCGAGGACACCACGACGGAGCAATGAGTATAGGTTTTAGTAAAACCGAAAATATCACAACTCAATGCTCTTAACTTTGGTAGATTGCCCCGTAGACTAAGATTCTATCCTGGTTTGCCGTTTGGGGCCACAAATTTGCCAACTTAGAAAGTTGGGCTCAAATGACTATAGTTCCGCACTTTTTGGTGATTCAGAATAAGGGATCCAGATTTCATACGGGTTTGCGCGCTCGTAACGATAGATTTGACCAATCGCCAAAACCCGCGCCAATACTGGATTTTTCAAAAATCTGCAGAAGTATAGATGATAAAGTCAACGAAAAAACCTCAAAGAGTGATTTCGGTACGAATTATCCAGATGCCGCTTTGATAGATTTTTTCTCTGCAGAGGTTGCCCCTGCTTTCCGCGCTAAATACTCTTCTATTTCCCGGTCGATACGGTCAATCCATATCTGAAGACTGTCAGAACAATCTTTGCGAATTTCAGGTTGAGGAATTCTTTGCGCGTGTCCTAATGCCCGCCGAAGCCTTTCGACGGCTTCGTAAGAAACTTGTAATTCAAAATCATCTTTAATCTTCTTTGCCATGACAAGATACCTCCAAAATACCACGTAGGCGTCTCCGCCTATCTTGGCAGAAAAAAAGGATACTTTCCGCATACAATTCAGGGGGATATTCATACAATAACAGATACCCTCTATCTACCCCATAACGTATATTGGCATCGAATGGGACAAAGAATCGTCTATCCCCCGGTTCGATTGTGACTGAATGGTGCCGTGGATCCACGACAATCGAGTAATCCAAATCTGCCGGTTCAGTTTTGTCGGAAACAAAACTACCCCATAGTAAAACCCGTTTAATTGTAGGGTATTTTCTTGCACTTTCGACAATGAGGCGCAACAAATTGCCTTGCCGCTCCCGCATTGGTGAGCCAGCGCCAAACCGTTCTAACACTTCGTCTAACGAAGCAAGGTAGATACCCGGGTCTAAATATCCGTCTGCATTTAATTCAGGTAATGTCAATTAACTTCTCCTCAAGGTTTATTTTGTTCAGCCAATGACACAAGAACCGTGGCACGAATCCTTTACGACTGACGAATGTGATATTGTAGAGCTATTTAATTTTCTCCTCTAATGAAGATACACGGTTTTTAAGCTCTTGTGACTGTTTCGTTAGCTATATCTGTCCCGGTTACTGTACCATTTTTGATGTCCGCACTGGTAACTTCACCATCTTTTATCTTGTCGCTATCTACAGCATTATTGGCTAGGTCGTCGTTAGCGACAGAACCATCTGAGATCTTTGCGCTGATCACCGCATTATTAGCGATTTTCGGCATCGTGATAGCGTTATCGGCGATTTCCATCCACACAGAATCCCCATCGAACGCCTCTAATGAAATCGGATTTACTTCGCCCAATAATACGCTAAATAACCCTCCATTCACTGTTATATCACGGAGTCCCTCTTCCCAAAGTAGATTTCCCCCATCCTCCGCATCATATACAGCGAAGG
>DTYX01001115.1 GCA_012961655.1 Candidatus Poribacteria bacterium | reverse complement strand
GCTCTGTCCCGCCAAAAGCTGCGACAGACAATGGCATCTACGACGTTTTTTTCCGTAGAGCCGTCCTTTACCAACCCAAATTATTTCATGGGGAATTTCTGATTAGCTGGTTCGCAAATGACATGAATGCAAATTTGTTTAACTTACTTACCTCATTTTTGCCCGTTTGGTTTTCATGTCAACATATCTGGAGGTTAAATCATGAAGAAAATTCTCGTTTCGATATTTTTGCTGTGTTTACCAATCAATCTTTCGGCACAGGAAAAATTGACTCTCACCCTTGACGAGTGTATTCGATTAGCTATAAAGCGCAATGAAGCGGTATTACAAGCTCAACAGGAACTGTACAAGGCGGAGGCGAATCTGAAAATCGCCCAGTCCGACCAGTATCCGCAAGTCGGGCTGACGGGTTTCTATGAGCAGTGGAAAAATGATGGAGGGAATATAGTGAATGGACAGATGGGATTGAGCGGCGGATTATCTTACCCGCAAGAGGAATATAAAGATTATCGCGCCGCGGCGTCATTCAGTCAACTGCTGTTACGATTTGGAGGAGTGCCTGATTTCTTGGATAATGCACAGGAGGATATGCGAATTGCTCGTATCGACTATGAACGCGCCAAAAAGGAAGCGGCTTATGCGGTGCGGCAAGTTTTCTACAATATTTTGTTGACACAGGAGGAGATTGCGGAGCGCCGCAAGCTTGAAGCCGCTATAAAACAGAAGCTTCAGCGTGTCAAAGAGCGGCGGAAAGCGGAGATTCTGTTGCGAATCAACGTCCTAAATACCGAATTGGAACTCGCCGAACAGCAGAGGGAAATCAATGAATTAGAGCGTCGTCTTGACATTGATAAGACAGAGTTAGTGCAACTCATTGGCGAAGACGAACTCTCTGAGGTGGAGGTTTTAGGCGATGTCCCTGAAGTAGAATACACATTAGAGCGGGCAACAAAATTGGCATTGAAAAATCGGTTGGATTTGGAATTGTTGCGAGGGGACATAAAAAGACAGGAGAGGTTAGTAAGAGAAACGCAGTGGAACCGGCTACTCGAATTTGGCGGGTCTTTCCGTTACGAGGATGCTAAATTGGCTGTGCAAAATCGCGCTCGAACGTGGGACACTGTTTTCTCCTATGATGCCCCAATCTTTCAAAAAGAGCCCGAAGGCGATGAATCCGACCAAAATGAGGGATGGGAATTGCGGTTCAATCTCGGGCTTTCAATCTTTGACGGATTTCGCACGAAAGCGGAAAAAGAGCATGAAAACGCCGAACTTGAAAGATTGCATCTTCAGTTAAAGGAACGTGAAAAGGAGACTACGCTCGAAGTTCGCCGCGCTTATCGAGCCGTCGATAGCGCAAAAGAACGTATGGAAATCGAAGGGAGAGTAGTCCAAATTAGACAGGAGAATCTCCGCTTAATCGAAGCATTGCTGGAAACAGCGCAAGAGAGTGAACAATATCGCTCCCTGACTTTCGATGACGTCATTGAAGCACGCTCTGCTTTCACTAATGCCCAGCGGGTGTTCTTCCAAGCCCGCCGGGCATACGCCCAGGCGAAAGAGGAATTGCTTAAAGCGATGGGCGTGATGGAGTAAAAGATTTCCGTTAAGATGTGAACCCACTTCTTGCACGCATCCAAAATTCATACAGCCCTTCACTCCGTTCGAGGGCAGCAGTTCTCGAAGATGCTTGACCGTCAATCGGATAGCCTCTGCGTCATCGCATTGGCTCAGGCTAGCTGTGGTCAATTCGTAGCCACCTATGGGTCGACGATGGCGCTAATGATAAGATGTTCAATCTCATCCTCGCCATCGTTGATGAGTTTATGAAATTGTTCTCTGCGAGATATGATAGCATCCCGGCTTTTCACCGTCAAGCCTTAGTGGTTTTCGATCTGAATGATGGTTGGTACTCCCGGGCATGCGTATACATCGCCAAAATATTCTCCAAAGGCACGTCAGGCTGGATATTGTGCACCGCGCCCAGAATGTAGCCGCCTCCGACGCCGAGAGTTTCTATCATTCTTTCCACTTCTGCTTTGACATCATCAACCGTGCCATGAGGTAGAATATGCTGAGTGTCAATACCGCCCCAGAAGGCGAGCCGGCCTGAATACTTTTGTTTGAGGGATATCGGCTCCATTCCGGCGGCAGTTACCTGTACTGGATGAAGCACATCTACACCGATATCTATCAGGTCATCCAGAATATCCGCTACTGACCCGCAGGTGTGAAAAAAGACTTTGGCTGGCGATAAGTCATGGAATAGTTGAAAATACTTCTGATGCCGGGGCTTGAAAAGTTCGCGATATGTCTCTACGGACACCATCAGACCGTTTTGCAATCCTAAATCGTCGGAGCCCATTAGCACGTCCACTTCGTCGCCGACCTCCTTGAGAATCTCTTCGCAGATGGCCATGTTTACCTCAAGGACAGCGTCAAATAACGCTGCCAATAGTTTTGGATTCGCTTTAATGTCCACAAACCAATCCTCAAAACCGCGCAGATACTGACTGACATGCACAAATCCACTGGGAAGGTTCAATACAGCGGCGCAATCGGTTTTTTCACGTATCTCCTTGACGCGCTCTTTAAGCCCCCTAACCCTCCCAGGGTCATGCGGGTCAGGCCAGGGATATGTAACAATATCTCTCATTGTAATGTCGCCTGATAACGGAAAAGTAACCTGGTCGTAGTAAAAACTTCCTGGGGGTTTGACCCGTACTACTCCCCATTCGTCCTTATATTGATTTTCAGCAATGTCGATTTCGCCCTGTGTATCCGGGCTACCGGGGTTGACAGCGCGGGTATCAATATCAAGTTGTTGCAGAATCTGTTCATTGACATCCACCACCTGCATCATCCGGCTAGTTAGTCGATTCTCTTCGACAACGCCGAAGCGTTCTTTGAGCCGCTCGTAGCCTTCGACGACGATGCTGGAATCTCTAGTGGATGCTAAATCGATAGGAGTTTTATCCGGCTCCTTATGTGACAAAGCAGCTATTACTCTCTCTCTGTGTGTCATCGGTATTCTCCTTTCAATTCGGCAAGATAAAAAATTTGAGGCGAATGGCATGATGGATTTCCGAGCCTGGATTATTGATAGACGTCACCCACCTATCTTTTTACAAATCCTCCTCGGTGAATTAACTTGCACTTAAACGCTTTTTCCCAACCTATTCTTCAACCAAACGTTTGCAACCTCGGGATGCTCCTGCCTCGGCATGAGGGAAATGGCATCATTTGGACACACAGCCCTACATACACCACATCCGAAACACCTTGCAGCATCTAAATTACTGATTACTACTGTTTCGCTTATTGTAACATTTTATCATCAAAATGTTAAGGAAAACTTCTCCCTTAACATTTTTGTTGAAATGAGGCTGGCAAATTGGTAAAATTGATAATGGAGGTGATAAAAATGAAATCGAATTTGATAATGCTCCTCATCACGATTTTAACTTTAGCAATTCTGCCCTCTTTACTTTTAGCAGTCGAGCCGGGCAAATATGATAAGGGAACGATTTTTTCCTTCCATTTCAATGAAGACAAAGGCAGCGATGTATTTGATTCATCAGGGAATGAGAATCACGGCAAACTCGGAGGCGGTAAGAGGCCAGAATGGGTCGATGGTCCTGAGGATAAATTTGGCTCTGCTTTGGAATTTGCAGACTCCAACTACGTTGAGATTCCAGAATCCGCCAAACTGGATACAGGCGAGGAAGTTACATTTGAGACTTGGCTTAGACTTAAAGCGTTGAAAGCAAATTGGTCTACGCTTTATAGCAAACATGCTCAAAGCAACGGTCAAGGATTCCATTGGATATACATCTACAAGGGCACGGGAAAATTAGCCTACCAATATTGCAATGGCGCTAAGTATCTTGCACCGACAGCGGATGTGAAGTGGGAGTTTGGCAAATGGACCCATGTCGCTATAACTCAAAAGATTAATGGCGCCAAAGGTGGAGTAATAAAGTGGTATATCGATGGAGAGTTGGTAAATGAGCATGAACACAAAGATAAAGCTCTTGTTGTCATCGGTGGGAAAGCCTCGTTTGGCACCTATCAATCAAATCCTGCAAAGGACAGATATGCCCTCGATGGCGCGATGGATGAGGTTCGCCTCTCTCCCTGGGTCAAAAGCGATAGAGAAATCATGGAATCTATGAGAGGTTTGGCGGTGAAGCCTTATGGTAAACTTGCTACTACCTGGGGAAGGATTAAGTGATTCGAGGAAAAAGGAGCAGGTTATGAAAGCAGGATTTGTGAAAGTCCGAATTAAACCGTCTATTGGAATAACCGTGGCGGCTTCCGCGACCTGCGCATGCAGCCACGGGTGTGAGGGAAGAGAAGAATTTTCGCTTTGACATTTGAGGTGTTTTATAATAAAATATGATACAATCTATCTTAGAGAAAGCCTTATCAGGCGAACGCTTGAGTTTTGAAGACGGGGTTAAATTATTTCAGAGTCACGATATTCTCTCACTGGGTCAAGCGGCGGACGCCGTCCGCCAAAATATGCATCCCGAAGGGTACGTTACATATATCATCGACCGAAATATCAACTATACTAACATCTGTAGTTCGAGATGTAAATTCTGCGCTTTCTATCGACGTGAGAACGACTCGGATGCTTACGTGCTATCCAGAGAAGAATTGGGGCAAAAAATTCAGGAGACCATTGACTTAGGCGGCACGCTGATTTTGATGCAGGGCGGCTTGCATCCAACGCTTAAATTGGATTGGTATGAAGATTTGCTTAGATGGATTAAAGCACACTACAAAATCCACATTCACGCTTTTTCACCCCCTGAAATTGACCACTTTGCGAAAATCAATAAAATCCCAGTGAGAGAAGTTATATTACGACTAAAGGAAACGGGGTTAGATTCTATCCCCGGCGGCGGCGCTGAAATCCTCACTGACCGTTCCCGACAACTTATCAGCCCGGGAAAATGTACTACGAATGAATGGCTTGAGGTAATGCGACAGGCGCACTATGTCGGTTTGCGAACGACGGCGACGATGATGTTCGGCCACCTCGAAAGCTACGAGGAGCGCGTCGAACATCTGATAAAAATTCGGAATTTGCAGGACGAAACCGGCGGCTTTACAGCTTTTATCTGCTGGACATTCCAGCCGAATAACACGCGCCTGTCAGATATTCCACCAGTTGGCGGTTTTGAATACCTCAAAAACCTCGCTATCTCGCGACTGATGCTGGATAATTTCGCCAATCTACAAGCATCTTGGGTCACACAGGGTCCGAAAATTGGACAGATGGCTTTGAAATTCGGAGCCAATGATTTGGGCGGAACGATGATAGAAGAGAACGTCGTCAGAGCGACCGGCGCAGGCTATCATCATACGCCGCCGGATGAAATGAGGCGTTGGATTGAAGAGATGGGCTTTGTGGCAAAACAGCGGGATTTTTATTATCAGTACCTAACACCGTAGGTCGATTTTCCAAAATCGACAAATCGCTGTCGAGATATGGCTTCGCGCGGTTACTTC
>DTYX01001114.1 GCA_012961655.1 Candidatus Poribacteria bacterium | reverse complement strand
CTGTCGCAGCTTTTGGCGGGACAGAGCCACGCCGCTACGGATAAATGCTGCTATCACCTTTGAGAATTTGTATTTTACTTAAAAGTTACGTTTGACTATTATAGAAAATTTTGTTATACTTATAGTCTCTATACTTTCACAACAGAAAGTGGGTAATTCTATGAGTAAACACATCAAGTTGAAAGCATTAATGGATAAAAAAACATTGCGGTTGACGTGCCACTCGTTCAGTAAATTCAGCGTTTTCCTTCCGAGTCGGCGTAGTATCACGTGGCAGAGTTCTTCGTACGCGTGCCGCACGCAACTGAACCTCATTCGTTAGGAATCAGAACAAATTGTTGCCTGGAGAAAAATGATAACACAATCTTTCGATACTTGCTTAAGTGCTGAGGAAGTTCAGATATCCTTGATTCGTCAGGCAAGCATTGCTAAGAGGATATCAAGAGTTAGATCTCTTTCTCAGACCACAATACAACTTTCACGACGTGCAATATCAAGGGCTAATCCGGGATTAAGCGAACGTGAACTAAACTTAGCCTTTGTTGCCTATCACTATGGCGATGACCTTGCTAAACGTCTTCGCGAATACATGGAACGGAAGAAACTATGAAAACCCCGGATATTGTAACCGCGTTAAATCCCGTGGTAAAGGCATTTGAAAAACTAAGAATCACGTATTACATAGGTGGTTCTCTGGCAAGCTCCGTCTACGGAATCGCAAGGTCAACCTTGGATATAGACCTGGTTGCTAATCTGAAACTGGCTCATGTTGAACCACTGGTGAGAATCCTTGAATCAGAATATTACATTGACGAGCGCATGATTACAGATGCCATTCACAGACGCTCCTCGTTTAACCTAATTCATCTTGAAACGATGATTAAGGTGGATGTATTCATCTTGAAGGACACAGCCTATCATCAAAAGGCTTTTGAGAGGAAAAGAAAGGATACCCTTGATGAAGAGGAAAGAACCCGTGAATTCTATCTGGCATCTCCTGAAGACGTGATACTTAACAAGCTGGACTGGTATCGTATGGGCGGTGGTGTCTCAGATAGACAATGGCAGGATATCTTGGGGGTATTGAAGGTTCAGAAAAATCTCTTAGATACAAAATATCTTCGATACTGGGCGTCAGAGCTGAAGCTTTCTGATTTGCTAAATCGCGCATTTCATGAGGCGGGAGTCGTTAAAAGCGGTCTATAGATAAGAAATTTGGGCGACCAGTAACCGGGCATTGGGGCACTGGGGCAAACGCTCCCTGGTGATTCTACCATTCACCGTATTAGACCTGGGAACTTACAAGCCTCAGTCGGTATTAGTGAAAGGAACAGTAGTCATCATGACCTATAGTGCAACGGCTGGTTAGGCAATACGAGTGGCTAAAGTCGCAGGCAACGACAGGGAATTACACTTTGCACTATCTACTGACTCGGAAGTATTCTAATTCTGTGGGCGGTCTCGTGCGACAAACAATCGGCTTTGCTGTTGAGCAACTTCGAGCAATTATTCTTCATCACCAGCCCTGGACAGCCCGAGTTGAGCCACACGAACAACGTCATGTCCTAAATGCTTCAGATACTGTGCTGTGGCTGCGTACACATCTTGATTAAGTAGAAACTTCATGCTGGAATCGCTGTCAGATGGATATCCTCAACGGTTAGATTCGGATAGTAGTCTTGGATTATCTGATCAAAGGAGAGGTCCTCATCGAGTAGTTCGAGAACATTTTGCACTGTGATGCGCGTACCTACAATGCACGGCTTTCCAAAGTGGACCTTAGGATTAACAACAATTCTGTCTATCATTTTGCTACCTCGCAAATGCTTACTATCAGTTTATAGTACACGACAGGGCGTTTTACCTCCTAACGAATCGCTGAGTGTCAACGCCACGGAGTTGTAAAGTGTCAACCGCTGATGTCTTTGTCAGTCCATTCGTGCTGTCTGGCACTAATTTCACATGCCAAACATTGTGTGCGAAGTAATCCCTCCACTCTGTTATCGGGGCAACTAACCGAATTGGCAATGCACCTATTGCATCCGAACTGACAACAACAGGTCGGGTTTTACGGATTTCTGCACCGATAGTTGGGTCAAGATTCACCAACCAAATTTCGCTACGACTAATATTCATCAATAAAATCTCCCACCTGCCATTCTTGACGTTCGTCTGCCGTTTGTTCGTAATGGGCGACCATTCGTTTGGCTTGCTGCGCCATGATTCGACGTCGCTCGTCTGTAGAGAAAACGAATGCTGCTCGGCAAGGAGCTCGAAGACAGAATATCATCAAGACGGCGTTGAAACATCAAATACGATGCTTCATCGGCCCATCCCACTTTTCCCCGAGCACGCCGCTGCTCATATCGGTTGCCACAAACCATGAATCTCTTTGAGTCATCAGATTTCATTCACTCGTTTCCTGACAGTTAACGAAAAAAGTTTACGACTGGTTAGGTGGTGGTAACATGCGGTTGCTGTTCTGATTGAAATACCTGTGTCCCTTGTACTACTACCTCAGGTTCGATTTCAATGCGAGCAACATCAAAGCCTGCTTTTCTAACATTTGCCATTGCAGAGCGGAGGGCTTCCTCCAATGACGGCGCCTCGCGGTGAAAACGAATCTGCGGCACGTCCGCGATAGTAGCAAGCGTACCATCATTACAGATGCCGTAGAGCCGATCCGATTCTTCTTCATTGGGATCGACTGTTAAAATGAGCGTGAATTCATGTACTTTCATGGTAAGTTCCTCTTTTGTTGGGCGCCTTTCTACTCAACCCCTCCTCTTTACGAATGAGGACAACGGTCAACGTAGCGGCGAATGTCACGGGCATGCGCTTCGGGATTCCGAGGGGTTGACATGACTCGAACACGACAGGGCGCCCCAAATGTGCGCTCGAGGCCGTTCTCGCCCAGGTCGTACGCGCAATCGGAACACCATGTATGCCAGTAGAGGTCAACGACGACTTTCCCTTCCACAGGTGGAATCTGTGGGGTCGCTTCTTCAATCAACCACACTCGCTGGTTCGGCGCAAATGTCTTCAGGTACAGTGGCCAAATGCGGTGCTCGGTTATAACTTCGTAGCCTAGCTCTAAAAGGAGGTCCCTGAACTTATGGCACCTCAGAGCCACACTTTGTCCGTTCTCAGCTGATTCCTGCTCCCTGTGCATCATAGGCCAACTTCCGGCGGAGGCCTTTCTTCATCATCCGACTGACCCACTTGCGCCGAACTGCGTTTTCCTCTCCCGGATAGATGTCTTCGATATGTTCTGGCAATAGGTCAACAACCCTAACATCCATTTGGTCGCCTCCTTTCGATAAAACGCTTCTGTACGCCTAACTCTTGATTAGGATCTAAATCGCACACTATTGCCATTGAATTCAGTGGCAACTTGCAGGCATTTTGTTCTTATCTCTTCCATTGTTTTTAACCTCCTAAAAGCCTCGGCTTTCTTCCATAATTTTACG
>DTYX01001113.1 GCA_012961655.1 Candidatus Poribacteria bacterium | reverse complement strand
GATAAAAAAGTGTATTAAGATTTTGGAAACATCGAAGATTTCTATGATAACTGAAAATCATATAACTGAAAAAGTCGTGTACTTTACAGATGATGATGAGAATGATGAACTCTCCTGTCTTTTCGATTGGGGTGATGGGTATGAATCATGGACAGAAGATGTTTCACCTGGCGACGAAGCCAGCCGAACACATGAATATCAGAGTCCAGGTGAATACCATATCAAGGCCCGAGCGCGGGACAATGATGGTGCTCTCTCAGATTGGTCGAACCATTCTACAATAAATATATTTTTTACGCCACCGTCAATAGTCACCGGCTTATATATAGACCCTGCTTACCTTACCACAACTGATGATTTAATCCCCCAATACATTCCAAAGGATGCTGATGTAACAATTCAATGGTATCAAAACAATAGCAAATGATAAAGACGGCGCTGAATCAGAATGGGCAGAATTGTTTTCAGTGACTATAATATCTACGCCACCGCCCTTTATTGCCAGCGCCTACATTTATCCTGACAATCCTGACACGAACGATGATTTAGTTGCTCATTATGAACCAAGTCACTATAAACCAGGCGTTGACTGGGAAGTTTTTGACCCGCGCACAAGAGAGCCAAGTTAGTAGCCTAATCCTGGGTACAACAGAATTATATTCGCGCTGAAACATTGACGAAAGCTAATGCACGCCTCGTAGATTATCAGGCACAAATTCCACTAGCACAACTCTGGGGAGGAGGAGAAGTTGCTTCGGCTGATGGGTTGCGATTCGTTGTCCCCGTCCGTACCATTAATGCCAGACCAAACAGCAAACACTTTGGCCCTGGACGCGGAGTAATACCATTTCTTCTTGAAAAAGTATCAATATTATGGTATTCTACTAACCCCTTGCTATGAGAAAGGGAGGCTAGACGGTCTAAGGAACCATTTCCTGCCAAAGGGACTTCTGAAGACGTAGGTACGAAAGATACCGGGAGAAGCAGACAGGATTCATGCTCACTCTTGGTCTTATGACTGCGGAAGAGAGGTAGTCGGCGGCTTTTACGTTTTCAAGATTACTTTCGACAACAATCGTATTGTAAAAACAGATATTGTAGAGAGAGGAGGAAAGCTAGTGAAGGAATTGATTAAACGACTTACTGAAGCATACGGTCCCTCAGGTTCTGAGGAGGACGTGGCGACGTTGATAAGGGATGAGATTACTCCTTATGTCGACGAGGTTAGAACTGATAAACTTGGTTCGCTTATCGCGGTCAAGAAAGGTTCAAACTCAGGCGCGAAGGTGATGCTCGCGGCGCATATGGACGAAATAGGGCTCATCATCACATACATCGACAAAGACGGATTTTTGCGCTTTTCATCGGTCGGCGGCGTTTTCACGCCGAGATTGACTGGTATCCGCGTCCTCTTTGCCGATGGGAAAATCGGCGTTATTAATATGGAAAGCCGAAATAGCAACATAAACGATATGAACAAGATGTTCATCGACATCGGCGCGACGAGCAAAGAGGACGCAGAACAAAAGGTGTCCATCGGAGATTTCGCGGTATTCAGGCAGGATTTCGTCGATTTGGGACAACGCGTCATCGCCAAAGCGATGGACGATAGGATAGGCTGCGTTGTCATGATAGAAGTCGCAAAGCGACTTAAATCTTCGCCGAACAATGTTTACTTCGTCTTTACCGTTCAGGAGGAAGTCGGGTTGCGAGGCGCAAGACCATCCGCCTACACTATCGACCCGGATTTCGGTATAGCCGTGGACGTCACCTCAACTGGCGACATGCCTGAAGCTATGACGATGGCTGTATCTTTGGGACAGGGGCCTACTATCAAGGTTAAAGATGGAAGTGTCATCGCCCATCCGAAAGTGCGGAATCTGTTGACTGAAACCGCGAAGGAGTTGAATCTGCCGTATCAATTGGAAATTCTGGTAAGCGGCGGCACAGACGCCGGGGCTATTCACACCACTCGTGAAGGCGTACCTTCCGGCGTTGTCTCTATTCCCACAAGGCATCTCCATAGTCCCTCTGAGATGGTGGATGTAAACGACGTCGAAGGCGCAGTGCAATTGCTCACGGCGACATTGGAAAAGGATTGCAGCAGATTAGTTGAGCAAAAAGCAATGGATGACTTGAGCTTTTAGACTGTAAATTGATTTACAGGCTTAGATTGATGCGAATAGGATTAGTATCAGGAGGCAACCAGAATGTTAAGATGGATGTTTTTAAGCATTATATTTTTGAGTGGATTCTGGTGTGTAAATGAAGCACTAT
>DTYX01001112.1 GCA_012961655.1 Candidatus Poribacteria bacterium | reverse complement strand
GTTGGGCTGCGAGCTTGGTCGCCTTTTATACCCGGAGATATAGGCGCATCAAGCATTCCCGGAGCAGTGTTCGAGGTTCACTTGCGTAACAGAACCGATGAACCCCAGCAAGGGACAATTGCCTTCAGCTTTCCAGGTCCAACCCAAGTGGAGGCAGAGGCGAACCGACCTCCCCTAACCCCTCCTTCGCAAGGAGAGGAACCCTTTCAGCGGCAGGAGATAAAGGTGGAACATCCCGACGAAGACGGGGAACAGTTCAACGGAATTCTGGTGAGCACGGAAGAAGGCCTCGGATATGTGCTGGGTGTTATCGAAGAGGAGAAACCGCGCATTGGAGGTTTCTTGGGGGCGAATGGCGCGGCGTGGGCAAACATTACTGCGGACCTACCTGAGCCGCAACCTCACGATTCTGGCGCATCTGTGGCGGTGGACTTCGAGCTTGGGGCTGGGGAGATGAAAGTAGCGCGTTTTGTATTGGCCTGGTATGCCCTTGGATGGCAAGGGGAGGAGAACATCCGCTACAGCCACATGTATACCATTCGCTATAACGACGCCGTGGATGTGGCACGTCGCCTCGCTAACGACTATGACTCACTTTTCAAACGCGTCCTCGCATGGCAGGAAGTTATCTACACATCGCACGAACTCCCCGGCTGGCTGCGTGACGTGCTGGTGAACAATCTCTGCTTGATTACCGAGGACAGCTTTTGGGCTCAACCCAAGCCGCCGTTGGGAGATTGGTGCTTTCCGGAGGGACTCCTTGCGCTCAACGAAAGTCCTCGCGGTTGTCCGCAAATTGAATGTATTCCGTGCAGTTGGTATGGTAACCTTCCCATCGTCTACTTCTTCCCTCAATTAGCTCGAACTACTTTGCGTGGATATAAACACCATATGCGCGAGGATGGCGCAGCGCCTTTCAATTTTGCCCCAATCGGCACGATGGGGCTCGTCTCCCCATCGTGGGACTGGCAGATATCGCTGAATGGAGTTTGTTTTGTGGACATGGTAGACCGGCTCTGGCTGCGTTCTGGAAATGATGATGTGCTTTTTGAGTTTTACGACGCTGTGAAAAAAAGCACCAAATGCACCATCAACCTGAGAGAAGGTCCCGAGGGCATCATCAGCATGCCTGAGGGCAACGTCGGCAGAGAGTGGTGGGAATCAGAGGATTGGTACGGCATGTGTACCCACGTTGGCGGCATGCATCTTTCTAATTTGAAGATAGCCCAGCGCATGGCGGAAAAGATTGGGGATGAAGCGTTTGCCAGGCAGTGTCAGGAGTGGTTTGAACAGGGAAGTAAGGCGATGGAGGAGAATATGTGGAATGAAAAAAGCCAGTCTTATCTCCTCTACAAGGAGCCGGAGACTGGGAGGGTATCCGACACCATTATGACAAACCAGTTGGACGGACAGTGGGCAAATCGCTTCCATGGGCTTGAAGGCGTTTTCCGCTCTGACCGGGTAAAAAAAGCGCTTGCCACCGTAAAGCGAACTTGCCTGATTGAAAATGGCGGAGCCGTCAGCTTTGCAGACGCCGACGGGACACCTCAACTTGTAAGCTATGGCATCTTTCCCCCGGAGACGTACATCTTGGGAATGACCTTTATGTATGAAGGGGACAAAGAGACCGGACTGGAAATCGTTCGCAGAAGCATGTACAACACGGTAATCAGACATCGCCACCCCTGGGATTTGACGAACATGATTCGCTGTGACACTGGAGAGCGAACATTCGGAACCGACTATTATCAGAACATGATGCTGTGGGCGGTTATTGCAGCAGTGGAAGGCAAGGACATAAGCGCTCTATGCACAAAAGGCGGGCTGGTGGACCGGGTGATTCAGGCAGGCAAGAAAAAGTAGTGTCGAGAGTTTCACTAATGGGGAGCAGAATTTTTCTGTCTCACCATTACAATGGTAATACTACTACGAGACTTTGCCAGAAATAGAGCATCGCACCTAATTGCACGCTAATAGCTGTTTGATTGGAAGGATGGATGGGTTCCTTCCATCCAGCAGAGGTGTCTAGCTAAAAAATTCACCAAGCTAAAGGAGGTGAAGGCGCACCTGCCTGTGCGTGTCCGCACGCAGACAGGTTTGCGCCAATTTTCATGAAAGCTGCTGTGTTGTACGAAATTGGCAAACCATTGCGCGTCGAAGAGGTTCCGGTGCCGGAAATTGGGCCGTACGAGGTTTTGGTGGAAACCAGGACTTGCGGCATTTGCAGGACTGACCTGCATATTTACGATGGAGTGGCATATGTGCCAAAACTCCCACACATTCCCGGCCACGAACCCGCAGGCGTTGTGGCAAAGGTCGGTGAGAATGTAACCAATCTTTCTGTGGGGCAACATGTTGTACCAAATCTCTTTTTTACTTGCGGGCAATGCTACTACTGTCGTGTTGGCAGAGATACTCAATGTACCAACCTTTCTGGCTTGCTTGGTGTATCGGCCTGGGGCGCCTTTGCGGAGTATTTCAAAGCGCCTGCAGAGAACCTGTTTGTGTCGCCAGATAATGTTTCCTTTGAGGTGGGAGGACTAATCAGTTGTGCGGTGGTGACAGCTTTGCATGCTACAAAGCGGGCGCGACTAAGTCTTTATGATACAGCAGTGGTGCTCGGAGCTGGCGGAGTCGGGCAGGTTTTGATTCAAATACTTAAGGCTTCAGGTGTGAGGGTTATTGCAATTAGCCGTTCAAAGGAAAAGTTAGAAATTGCAAAGGAACTTGGCGCAGAACTTGTGCTCCAAGCTCAAGAAGAGATAACAAAGCAGATTAAGGAATTTGCAGGCGGAGATGGTGTCCAGTGCGTTTTTGATTGTGTTGGCTCTGGTACAACAATGAAGGAGAGCGCTGACTACGTCATGCGTGGCGGACAAATCATCGTTATTGGAGAGGAACCTGATTTTGTGGAAATTGACACAATTCAAATCGCCCAGCGAGAATTGGAGATTATTGGAACTCGTAATGGCACAAAGCAGGATACCGCCGACGCCATAACGATGATTGCCTCAGGAATTATTACTCCTCCGATTGCAAGAACCTTCCCGCTTGAGCAGATTAACGAAGCGCTGCTGTTCATGAGGGACGGACGAGCAAATGCGAGAATTGTCATCGTCATCAAGGAATAAAACAAGTACCCATAAACTTAAAACAAAAAAATAGAGGTGATAAAAGATGAAAACCACAATACCAAGATTAACCTTAGTATATTCGCCTCGCTCAGCCTCTAAGCTTTGCTTTTCGGCTGTTAGTTTAATTTTCCTTTGGCTTTCCTTCACAGGACAAAGTTATGCAAGGATTGACATAGAAACTGCTGTCGGAATCTGGTTCTTTGATGAAGGGAAAGGTGAGATTGCGAAAGATTCTTCTTTAACGGCAATGATGGAGAGCTTGTGGGTAAGCCAAAATGGGGTAACCAAGTTATCTGGCAACATGGTACAGACCAACACTATGTTGTGTTGGGTTTGGCAGAGGATACTAAAGGAAATTGGGAACACTGGGCTTTTGTCGGTAGTGCCAAAGGGAACTTCATGAAAATCCTACGGAATGGTTCTGAAGTCGCAAAAAGAGTGGTAAAGCCTGCTTTTCAGTCATCTCCACAAACCTGGCACATTGGAGGCAGAGTAGGTTCTTCTTTTGACGGTGTCATCGACGAAGTAGCGGTTTTCAATCTTCCTCTAAGCGAAAGTGACATTTCAAGCATCATGACCAAAGGACTTTCAAGAGCACTTAGTATAACCGCTGTTTCCCCATCGGGCAAGGTGTCTACAGCTTGGGGCAGAGTCAAGACCCAATGATTAGTATCTGATGATTTTATCAGTACTAATAATGATGGACCGCAAGATGACGCGTCGAGAATTGCTTAACAACCTTAAACTGCTATTATTCAGCCTGTTGAGTTACCCGTTCGATGGAGTGGCTTGGGCTGAAAAAGGCGAAATTGGCAAAACTAAAGCTAAAAATCAGGGAAGGAGTTTAGATATGGAAAAGCCTTTCTTCGATCTGAAAAAATTAGGATATGTTCTGGTAACGCCCTCAGGACCCGAAGATGGCGGTGATTTCGGCCCTAAAACAGCCGGCACGAAAACAAGCGGTATTCAGGAGGCGTTGGACTATGCCAAAGCGAACAAAAGAGATGTTTATATTGCCGGTGGCGGACTAACTGAAGCCTTCAAGGGAGGGGTTGGCTACCAGCTTGAGGAAACGTTAAGAATTCCTTGGAATCAAAACTGGCGGCTGGATGGGGGCGAATACTGGTTGTCCTATACACAAGAAAGTGGAGATGCCGTGGTTATCGACAGTCAGATGAATTGCCGAATTAAACTGGGATTGGTCGTCAATACCCGCTCAGATGGCGCTGTCGTCCGCATGTGCCCAACCTCCAAGGGGCCTGACAATCTCTGTTGTATCGTCGCCAGTACATTTGAGTTTAACGGCATGGTTGGCGCCGGGGATGTCTGGGGAAGAGAAGGAGCCAAACAGAAAAGCACCGGTTTGCTGATGGACGCAAAAAGCGGAGGAATCAGCGGAAATAAGATTCTGATTCAAGAAATCAATGCATGCGATTTGGGCATCCATATTACCCAGGGATGTCACACCAACCTTTTATATGCCACATGGATTCACCTTACGAATCTTGGAATCAAAATCGGGGATGCCAAAGCTCCTAATGTGAGTGAACATATCATACAAGCAGGTATCTCAGGCGACCTTCCTAAAACCACAGGCGTGCAGATTTTTGGCCAAAGGAATTTCTTGACGATAAGCGCTCATGGGCACGATGCAGGTAAAAACGTCATTTTCGAAGGGCCGTCAAGAGAAAATCTCATCATAGCTGTCAATCTTGCTGAGGGCATCACCAATAATGCCAGCATCCCGACTAATCGTATCATACCGACCTGGCCTATCGGTTTTTCAGTTGCTACGCCCCCTGTGCCTGCTTCGGGAGAGGAAGTGGTCAATCGCCATCCTTATACGATTGAGGCCCGCATTGTTACTGCTGGTCAGGTTACCGAGTGGATACAGACAGATGCCAATGGAGTTTCCCAAAAGTTTTCCGGAGGCCTTTTCACCGGTCACGGTTTCATTCTGCAGCCGGGTGACAAAATTGGATTTAGTTATACAGAACCCCCAACATGGAGATGGAGAGCCTTAAGTTGACGTACCCCCATACCCCTTCTCGAAGTGGGTGAGGTATCTGTGAATAAATACTCTGCCATCGAAAACAACAAGTCAAGTGGTGTTCCCCTTGGATTTCAATAAATGATTACCTGAAAGGCCTAAATCCGTAAGCCGAAGGCGTCGGTAAGCGAAGCGAACACACCTATATGTCGCTATTCAGTAATGCCGTTTTCACCCTTTTTGTACTTATTCTCTTGAATCTCGTTTTGAAAAGACTTCTTCCGAAAGTCGCTCTCAGGGAATCCGACCTTTCGGTCATCTATATCATGGTAGTCATGGTGTCAACCGTGTCTGGACACCGAATGACCCGGCTGATAGGTCCAATAGTCCACCCCTTCCTCTGCTTTATCCTCATTTGCATTAACACAATTCACGATGACAGTCAGGGTAAAAACATCGTCCACCGGGACGGGGATTCGTCCGGCGATTTCCGTCCGCCCGCCATTGACGAACTTCTCCAATAAGAATAGCCCGCGTTGACGGGCACGGAACACATAACGGTTCGCCCCGGAGGCGTCGCTGCGGAAGATGACTCCCACGCCGGGGTGATGCGGACGCTAAACGCAAAATCGTCCATTGGTACATGAACATATGCCGCAGCGTATCCAACGGAAACCGTCTGCTGTGCGTTGTTCCCCGTGAACTGCCATTCTCCTGCGGTGGTCTGCCAGTGAAGGTTGCGACTTGTCATCAGCGATTCTCCTTTAGAACATACTTTGAATTCAGTATAATTATAGAGCCAGCAATAGAGCGTACCTCCTTCAGTTTTGACAATGAGTTAAACATTTAAACATAAAGTGCCTAAAGCTGGCTATTCTGTTTCCACAACTCTTGGGGAAGCTTCTGTTTTTTGATAGCCTCCTAGACACCTCTTTCGGCACTGAGGAAATGCTGACGCATGGCTGAACGAGCCGCTTCGACATCACCAGCTTGGACAGCCTTGAAAATTTGCTCGTGGTAGATGAAATTGGACATCCAGTTCGACATAACTTTCCAAATCCTCAACTTCTCGTTCGCCGATGTTCAGCGTTTGACGTAACTTTATTAAATCTTCTTCAGTTGCTCTTTCCGCAGCAATGCCAGCGATTTCCACCTCAAGGGTTCTACGGGCTTCCATCAACTCGGAGAAGGTCGTTTTCATCTGATACATGACGAATCTCAACGATTCCGTGACTGCCTCGTTGAAGTCCCCGTTCACCACGGCTCCGCTGCCTTGACGGACTTTAACAAGCCCTTTTGCAGAGGGGATCTTTATCGCCCCTCTAACGGCTGTGCGGCTCACGTTAAACTGCTTGGCCCCATCCATCCAAAACCTTGAAGAAAGAAACCCGTCGGAGAAAACGGGTTTCTGGCGAAGTAAAAGCGCTTAGTAAGAATTTTTAACTCTTTTCGTCGCAGAAGTCCCCTCCGGATTTCGGAATTAAAAAACCTTGGGTTGAGTGCCGAAGGCGTATTGAAACCATCGAAACCAATGAAGAAGTATTATTACTGAGCATTTTTCATTCTTCATTCTTTTTAATCTTTCCCCATGTTGAGCTTAGTTTGTCTCCTGGGGACACGGACAAAACAAGGTCTTCCACTGAATCACCGATGAAAATGTTGTCCAGATATACCAACCCATAGTTGCCAAAACGCCCCTTTTTGAAATCGCCATCGCTGCCTTTCGTGGCTGGGTCGATTTTGTCGAACGGTGTAGTATCATTCAGTTCTTTGAGCTTGAAGGTGAAATCCGAACCGCGGAGTACTAATTGCGCCCTGTACCAAACCATCGGTCTGTTCTGGAATTGTCCTCCAGCAATTTGCGACCAAGTTCCCGCTTTGCGTTTGTAGAAGTTGTATTGGACACCGCCTCCACGTCGGTCGCTCAGGTAGAACGCTTCAGCATCTTGGAATCGGAAAACGACGCCCATATAGTAATCTTCAGGGAACATCATGTCCCATTCGGCGACATAGTCAGTCCAATTTGGGTCGCCAGTGACGTAAATCGAGCCGCCGGCGTCATGGCGCGCGTTACCAGCAGGAGCGCAGCATCATTTGGAGGAGACAATCTGTTTCTTCAGCTTCTCGAAGCGATACGAAATACAAGCCCCC
>DTYX01001111.1 GCA_012961655.1 Candidatus Poribacteria bacterium | reverse complement strand
GTTGTTCTCCGCAAGGTTAACAACTTCAACACGACGCCCTTGTTGAGAAAGTAGGGTATCAATATAGTTAAATCCAAATCTCGTTAATCTGTCTTTGTGTTCAATTATTATAGTGGTTATAGTAGCATCAGACAGAAGTTTAAGAAGTTTCTGCCTATTATCATTAACACCAGAACCGATTTCTTTGATAACTTTGTGAACTTGATAGCCTTTTGCCGCACAGTAATCTTTTAATCGCTCTGCTTGTGTATCTAATTGTTTTCAGAAGAAGACACACGGACATAAATTACCACTTTCTGTGGTAATTTTGAATCATCGTTTTCAGTGATAATAATAGTGCCTGTGTCCATCTGATATCCAGAAATCTTGCCCGATTTAAACCAACGCCACGCTGTTTTGTAGCAGACATCCATTTTTCTTGCGTAATTGCTTAGTTTCATGATTATATTATACAATAAAAATCCATGTTTGTCAAGGTATTTCTACATTTTTAGTGAAGTTTTATAATACAACATAGATGTCAAACAGATTTATCAGGCAAATGCTATCTATCCCTAACACATCGGGATTTTTAGACTTAGCGCCTTCATCTTTGACAATTGGAATGGCCGATACCTTCTGATTCGGACTGGAAAGCAAACTATAACATCTGGCTAGAGGATATGACCTCGTTCTTTTAGGTGTCGTCCACTTAACAATGTCAAATGTTCTGTGATTTATTTTTACCCGCCAAAAAGATTCGTTTGATTTTGAATTTAGGAGTTCATTAGCAGAAATCTCTCTGTAATTACTATTCTCAAAGCTATCGAAAAAGAATTGATAATTTGAATAGTCAATCTTTCCCAATTCTCCTCTAATCACAATGACATCTTCTGGCATATTGTTATTTCTCCACTGGGATTTTGGGAAAAGCGGAGAATTTCTTCCAGTTCTCCGCTTCCCCTGACTACTCCGCGTTTTGTTATTCAGAAACAGCCCACTCAAGTTCCAATTCCATCAACTTAGCTTTGGTGGGGAATCCAGTTGCCATATCCCATCCTGCCATCTGATAGTACAGCTCAAGAGCTTCCTTAAACTCCTGCCTATCTATCTTCTCACCTTCGAGAGCGCCGTTGCCGAGTTCCTCGAATAGGCGTTCTGGCAATGTATCGTCTGCTTTGGTGAATTCCTCTCTGAAATTGAATATTCGATACATATTGTTAGAGCGTTCGGCAACTTTGAGAACTTCCCACAAACTGGTATCCCATCCGGTGACAGCATTGACGTATTTCACCAATTGTTCTAAAGACAACGCGCCGATGGGCGCGGCTACAAAATCACACATCCCGATGCAGTTGTATAGTCCCCACGCCAACTGGCAATAGTAGTACGCTCTGACTTTTCTATGGCTCAAGTCAAGCGCATCGACCGGTTCAATTAACCCTAAGGCTCCCAGCGGATTACTCTGTGGGTTGAAGGAGTCGAAGAAGACATCATGTGGGGCTTCCATGTGGTCGGCGCCTGTGGGTGACATAGAATAAGCGAGAGCCAAGCTTGTTTTGCCACGTGGTTCGTGCATCGGCAATTCTTGCCCCTTCACATGCAGCGCATACTTTTCAGCGCCTTTGCCGATTTTCGCCGCCGCTATCTTAACACCATCAGCAAGCAAATCACCTATCCCCTCGCGTCGTCCTATCATTGGAATAATTTTAAGCAGCGCATCTTCGTTTCCAAAGGTGAGTTCGATGCCGCCTGTATCCTCCTTTGTCAGAATGCCGTTTTCATAGCATTCCATCGCAAAGGCGATAACCGCGCCAGTGGAAATGGAGTCCAAAACGTGCTGGTTGATTAATTGATTCGCTTTGGCGATAACCTTGAGATTGCCGATATTGCACAATGAGCCTACGGCAGCGATAGTTTCGTATTCAGGGCCGCCATACTTGGGTATCACCCCCAATTCAGGCACTTCGACCTCGCGTTTACACGCCACTGTACAACCGTAGCATGTGCCGCGCCTCTTTAGAATCGTCGCTGCCATCGTCTGTCCGCTGATGTCATCTGCATGCTCAAAGGAACCGTCATGGAAATTGCGCGTGGGCAAAATACCGCCAGCGTTCAGCGATGGGATACCGCGGGACGTTCCATAGAGATGCATCCCGTCATTTTCGCGGTCATAATTTTCTCTAAACCAATTCAACACCTCACGGGCGGCTTGAGGGTCATTCGGTTGCATTCTCTTGCTTCCGCGCACAGCGATAGCTTTCAAGTTTTTCGACCCCATCACCGCGCCGAGTCCTGTCCGACCGTGATAGTGCCTCAACGGGTTTACAATCGCCGCATATTTGACCAGATTTTCCCCCGCAACGCCCGTTTGCAACACGCGAATGCGGTTATCTGCAAGTTCCTCTTCCAATCCATCCTGCACTTCACCGGAAAGCTTTCCCCACTGTTTTTTAGCATCTCTGATTTCGGCTTCGCCATCATGCACCCAGAGATAAACAGGATGGTCGGCTTTCCCTTGAATGATGATACCATCGAAACCCGCAGATTTCAGCTCAGGTCCCCACCAGCCGCCCGCCTCCGATTCACCATATCCCCCGGTGAGCGGAGACTTCGCGGCGGCGCTATACCGATTAGCGCCGGGGATATTCGTTCCGTTGATAACACTGGTCATAAAGATTAAAATATTCTCGGGACTTAAGGGGTCTATTTTCGGCTTCAGTTCATTCAAAAGATAATAACATGCCATCGCCCCTCCACCGAGATAACGTCGATAGATTACCTCTTCTGGCTCTTCAGTCCAAATCTTTCCCTCAGATAGGTCTACCCTTAAAATTTTGCCATTGTATCCTGTTGGCATTTTTTCGCCTCCTTCTGTTTTCTTTGTTAAGTTAACTATTTTTAAATACTCTGATTTGCCATCGGCAACCGAATTCGGCTAATAATAGCCTTATTGCTGTTGGTTTTGCCGTTTGCCGCTTTGGGTTACCTTCGTACAGCTGTGCCAAATTTCGACGCGCGACAATCCCGATAGGTGCCCTACCCTATTTCTTGAACAGATGGAGATGTCTCTCTATTTTGGGCGCTTGACGATAAAGTAAAATGGCTTTGTCCAGAGGTAACGTCATACAATCCTGATTGGTTACATACAGTCGCCATCCCATGCGCCATTAAAATGCCTACAATGCCTACAATGTTAATTCCGAAATCCGAATTCCGAATTCCGAGCTACGGGTAAACATCAGGCTAGTAAAGATTAAGCTGATGCATATTACGGTTAATCTTGATACTGTTTTTTTCAACATTTATTAATCTCCTTCCTCAACAGATTAGCGACACTATTTTACCACACTTTGAGAGAAGAAGACAACATATTTTTGTTCAAAACGTTCCTCTTTGGATTTTTTCATCAGGTGAAAGCTTCTGTCATCTACCTATCCTACCCTCAAAAGGCGCCTACTTCTCCCGAGGTTGGAAGATATTTTGCTTTCGCGTTATCATAAATCTTTCCAATCTGCCTTAAGCTTAATCGCGAATTCGGACAATTTTGTTTAATCTCCTCCCTAATTGCTTGGACGCTGCTGGATTCAACTCGCCGAATTAACTCCGCATCAGTGTAGATGCCGATAGCTTTAAAGTTCTCTTCAGATACAGAGCCGACTCCGCTTACCGAGGAGATTGGATCTGCTTCTCGACTCATTTGCTCAGCTCGTTCCGAAAGTCGAAAATGAATCTCTATCGGCAACTCTCCGTCCTCATCAGGCTTGTCAGTGACAACACATTGGAATCTCAGTCCCCTTTTGAGATATGGAAGGATTGTATCTTCAGCGACCTCCCTATTCAAGTATCCAACGACTTCATCCTCATTGTTCAGCATCGCTATCGCTGTTTCATCGTATCTATCCGCTAACCTTCGATAGATATGAACATCGTCACCTACCTTAGCTGTTCCGAGGAATTTATCCGTCTCCACAATAGCTGTTTCTATTGTTTTTACCTCTTTTTCCTGCACAATATCTCCTCCTTGTTAGATTTTCTTTCTAAAAGAAAAGTTTGGTTACGCTTCTTCCGTTAATCTCGGGTCGAATGCGTCGCGCAATCCCTGACCGAATAGGTTGACGCCCAGCACCATAATCAAGATAGCCAATCCTGGAAAAGTAGATATCCACCAGGCTGACAGCAGATGTTCCCTGCCTTCATTGACCATAGAACCCCAGACAGGTGTCGGAGGTTGAACGCCCAAACCCAAAAAGCTCAGCGATGCTTCGATAATAATCACAGTAGCCACGTTCAGGGTAGCTAACACCAAAACAGGCGTAAACACATTCGGCAGGATTTCCTTTAGCATGATGCGCCAACTACTTGCGCCCATTGCGCGAGCGGCTTCTACGTATTCTATCTTCTTGGCGACTAAAGTGTCCCCACGCACTACTCGGCAAAACGGCACCCAACCCTTGTAAGTCAATGCGAGGATGATATTTCCCAACCCAGGACCGGTAGCAGCCATCAGTGCGATAGCGAATATTAAAAATGGAAATGCGAGTAAAATATCCACGACCATGCAGACGACGCTATCCAATCTGCCGCCGTAGTATCCCGCTAACAGGCCAAATAAAGTTCCGATAGCCGCTGATGCTGCGACCACAGCAACGCCGATGAAAATGCTGATTCGAGAACCGTAGATAATTCTAGATAAAATATCCCTTCCCAAATGGTCACAACCCAACGGATACCGCCAATCCCCACCTTTCAAGAAGAAGGGCGGCTGTAATCGGCGAGAAAGGTCGCTTTCATTGGGGTTATGTGGACTAGTGAAAGGTGCAAAGATGGCCATCAAAATGTATCCGATGACAACCATGACACCTAAAACAGCGATGCGATTTCGCTTAAATCTGTTCCAGAAAAAGAGGATTCGAGATTGACTTTTGGGTTCTGACTTCGCCATAGGATTGTATACTACTTGTCCTTGAGAATTTGGAATTGGCAATGCGTGATGCGTAAAACGTAAAACGTAATACGTAAATATTTGCTTTATTACGATAACTCGACTCTGGGATTGAGATAGGTGTATATAATATCCGCAGCCAGATTGACAAAAACATAAGTTACGGCGTAAAGCAAAACGATACCCTGCACAAGCGGATAATCGCGCGCGTAAATAGCTTCAACAGCGAGCGAACCGAGCCCAGGCCAGGAGAAAACCGTTTCGATAATCATATTTCCTCCAAGCAGCACCCCGACCTGTAAACTGACCACGCTAACTGTCGGGACGAGCGCGTTTTTCAACGCATGCTTCAGAAGCACTTTCCGTTCCGATAATCCTTTCGCCCTTGCGGTGCGGATGTAATCCTGCCTGATAACCTCCAACATGCTTGACCTGACCATTCTGACCGTAATTGCCACCGTTGCTCCAGCTAACGTAATAGCCGGCAAAATTAGATGCTTCATGGTGCTTTTTAAGGCTTTAAAATTCCCTGTAAGCAAACTATCCAGCAGATAAAAACCGGTTACGATTTTGGGCTCAGCGCCGTAAGTGCTCCGCCCCGATACCGGAAGCAATTGAAAACTCATTCCGAAAATCAAGATGAGAATGATGCCTAAATAAAAACCCGGTATTGAGACACCTATCAACGACGTGGTGGTGGTCAATCTATCCACTGCAGAATAGTGATAGACAGCGGATATAATCCCAACAGGGATTGCGATGAGTAAGGCTAAAATTAGAGCTGCAAGTGTCAATTCCACTGTCGCCGGAAGTCTGCTTGCAATCACCGATGTAACGGGCTGTTTCTTTACGAAGGACACGCCCAGGTCGCCCACAGAGGCCTTGGCGATATATTTTAGGAATTGCACGTAAAGCGGTTTATCCAAGCCGTATTGAGTTCTAAGCTGCTGGATTTCTTCTTCTGTTACGTGCCCCGCTTCGCCCATCATCAATTCGACCGGGTCGCCGGGAGCGAGATGCATGAGCGAAAAGACGATTAGCAGCACGCCCAACGTTACGGGAAATAACCGCAGTATTCTTTTTAAAATCAGTATAATTCTCATATTCCGCGATAAAACTAAAATTTGAGACAAGGATTGACAGACGATTGTTCGTTGAATCCCAAATCATACAACATCTTTAACGCCTAGTGTAAGTTATTGTATCATGACAAGCCAATCTGAGTGATTGGTGATTGGAAGGATGAGCATCCATTCATCCACTCTTCCAACCTTCCATCCCACCATCCACTCACCTCTCTTTGCAATCGTCGCCCCTCTTCAAGCCAGTTTAGGGCTGAAGCGCGAC
>DTYX01001110.1 GCA_012961655.1 Candidatus Poribacteria bacterium | reverse complement strand
AATGCTTACAATTGAATTGCCTACAATGTTAACTCCGAATTCCGATTTTGATTCATGCAATGCTCTCTCAATTTTCGGGTGAACCCAGCCCAAAAATTTCCCTTGCAATTTTATGGAAAAGTTGTTATAATAGTACTTCGCTACTTATGTAGAGCGTTTCAAACCGAAAGTTTTGATTCGATTGTGGCATGCATTCGATATAGTGAAGCGCTTATCCTTAACGGAAAATCCCGGAGGTCTCGATTTAGCGTATATCTCCGGCTGAAGATTGAACTTCCATCAACTTTTCGGATCGGCTCTAAAGATTTCGTCTCTCAAAGAACCTATCCAGATTTTTAACATCTCCTTACATTAAGGTATGAACAATGTTATCCGATTTTGCGAATGTTTTGATATTTCTGATTGTAGGATGTGTTTTGGTATTAATTAGCGTTTTACTCTCCCGGCTACTTCATAAGAGAGTTCCTACGGACGGAAAATATGTTCCCTATGAGTGTGGAGAAGATTCAGTTGGTGACACCAGAATAAAATTTAATCTGCGGTTTTATATTATTGCTTTAGTCTTTCTAATCTTTGATGTTGAAATAGCTCTTCTCTTCCCGTGGGGACGAATCTTCAAACAGCTAGGTTTGCTAGCTTTTATTGAAATGCTAATCTTTGTCGCTATTTTGCTGGTAGGGCTAGCTTATGTATGGGGAAAAGGCGATTTGGAATGGGTTAAAACTTTTGGCAGAATCGAAAACGAAAGTGAGACAAATGACACAAGAGAAACCTAAAAAAACTATTTTGACTCCCTTAGACCTTGTTATCGATTGGGCGCGGGCATGGTCGTTGTGGCCGATGACGTTTGGATTAGCGTGTTGCGCCATTGAATGGATGGCGGTCAATGCTTCAAATTACGACCTTGACCGGCTTGGAATGGGTGTACCACGAGCAACTCCGCGTCAAGCGGATTTGTTCGTCATTTCGGGAACTGTCAATTTTAAGATGGCGAGCCGGATTAAACGGCTTTATGAACAGATGGCAGAACCGAAATATGTGATTTCGATGGGCAGTTGCGCAAACAGTGGAGGTCCCTACTGGCGCGAGTGGGGTTATTCCGTCCTTAAAGGAATAGACCAGATTATTCCCGTCGATGTGTATATCCCCGGCTGTCCGCCCAGGCCGGAAGCCATCATAGATGGGTTGATGAAATTACAGAAAAAGATTATAGAGACAGAAAGACCGCTTTCGGAAAAATTCATACGTGGTTCGTAGTAAGGTGCGCGAAGCCATCCCGATTCATCGGGGGGATTTATCGCCGTCGTCAAGGAGGATTCAGTGGTTCCAGCAGATATTTACAGTAAGCTGAACGCCGAGTTTGGCGAAGCTATTTTAGCCTTTGAAGAGATTCCCGTTGAACCCTTCATAAAAGTTGCTCCCGAATCTATCGTCGCAGTTTCAAAATACCTTAAAGAAGAACCCGACCTGAAGTTCGATGCACTGATGTGTCTCAGCGGCGTAGATAGCGGAGAGACCCTCACCGTTGTTTATCATCTCCATTCCACCGAACATCGTCATAAAATTGTTCTCAAAGTTGAAGTTCCCAAGGACAATCCCTATATGCCTACTGTTGAGGGAATCTGGATGACAGCTAATTGGCACGAAAGGGAGGCTTATGACCTTTTCGGCATTATCTTCGATAATCACAGCGATTTGAGGCGAATTTTATTACCTGATGATTGGGTAGGGCATCCCTTGCTGAAGGATTATAAGCCACCGGAATTTTACCACGATATGCCCATATCGTTTGAGGCGAGGAAGGAGTAGTACCAGAAACCCGTTTTCTCGGAGAAAACGGGTTTAAGGAGATAGTAATGTCAGACCTAGTAACGGAAGAGATGATGGTTAGTATGGGGCCGCAGCACCCCAGCACCCATGGAGTTCTGAGGCTTATGCTGACCCTGGATGGAGAAATTGTCAAAGAAGCGGTTCCACATATCGGTTATCTCCACAGATGTTTTGAAAAACACGCCGAAAATCTCACCTATCCTCAAATTATACCATATACTGATAGATTGGACTACATGGCCTCGATGAACAATAATCTCGGTTTCTGTGTTGGCGTGGAACGGCTGATGGGATTGGAAGTCCCTCAGCGCGCTGAATATCTCCGCGTTTTGGTCGCCGAGTTGAACCGCATCGCCAGTCATCAGATATCTCTCGGCTCTTACGGCTTGGATATGGGCGCATTTACGCCGTTCCTCTACGTCTTTCGCGATCGCGAAATCATCTTAGATATCTTCGAGGAACTCTGCGGCGCGCGGCTTACATATAACTACGTCCGCATCGGCGGCGTCGCCAGAGATGCTTCGCCTGCGTTGCTTGATAGAATTGAAGAATTTGTCGACTACTTTGAGCCATGGATTGACAAGTACAACAATCTATTCACCTACAATAAAATCTTCATCGAACGCACAGCCAACGTCGGTGTGATGTCCAAGGGGATGGCTATAAATTATGGTGTCACAGGTCCGAACCTGCGCGGCTCCGGGTTTCAATGGGATTTAAGACGGGATGACCCGTATTCAATTTACGATAGGTTTGACTTCAACATCCCCGTGGGAAACGGCGAGTTTGGAACCGTCGGCGATTCTTGGAATCGCTACCGAGTGCGGTTGTGGGAGATGGAGGAGAGCGTCAAAATCATCCGTCAAGTTCTCAATCAGATTCCCGAAGGTCCCATCATGGCGCAGATGCGCGGTGCTATTCGCCCGCCGGAAGGCGAAATCTACGCCCGCACTGAGACACCAAGAGGAGAATTGGGGTTCTACATCGTCAGCGATGGTTCACCTAAACCCACTCGGGTAAAAGTTCGCTCCCCCTGTTTTACCGTCATGAGCGTTTTCCGAGAATTAAGCCGCGGCTGCATGATTGCAGACCTGATGGCTATTCTTGGGAGCTTCGACATTGTTTTGGGTGAGATAGATAGATGATGTGCGTGAAACGTGAAACGCAAGTTATAAAGGCGGCGTACCAAAGGCGTCCAAGCGATTATATGGCTCGCCGAAGAATTAGATAAGTTGAAGAACACGGAATTTGCCGTCCGATGTGGGATTGTGTATGGCGCCTTCGTACGCTGTTCAAAAACGTATCAGCAGATAGACCTGTTGCTCGTTTTGGAGGAGAATACCGACGAGGAACTCGCTATGAATTTCTTTCTTGACAACATCATCAGCAAAATTTACATGAAGGTCAAAATTCTCCCATATCTGGACATAATTAATCCCAAAACCTTGAAACTCTCACTGGCATATCCTACTCCGCTAATTCGGCGTATTCAGAAGGAAGGAGTTGTTTTTTACGGGGTTAATGTGTTAGAGCATGAGGCTGAGAATGTACAGAATGCTCATTGAGCCGTATAAACAAACAGCATTGCGACACCTTGATATGGCTGATACTCTTTCAAGCAGAAGTTTTCACGATGGCGCCGCCTTTGAGTCGATTATTTGCGCAGCGCTATTGAAGCGGCAGCCATACAATACGCCACCGCTGGCTCACTCGACAAAACTAAACAGATTTTTACACGTCTTTGCAAAAGATACAAGGCTTGTTATGGAAGCTGCTAGGCTCTCGCCCTATTTGTTAAAGATGCGCAATAGAGTTTTGTATCCTGAATTACGCCCTTCTGCGGTAATTGTGCCTTCCGCGGCAGTATCCGCCCGACAGGTGCAAAATTATCTGAGTAAGGTGAAGCGATTTGTGAATTTGGTAATCACCAAATTAGGGATATGAACTCAAGCGTGAGTTTCAACAGCGTGAAGTGTTTATCAGCGTTTCGGATTTGCAAATCATCTAAGGAGCTTTAAGATTCTACCGGCATGCGGTAGCACGCGCCCTCTACGGTTACATAAGGAGTTGAATATGCAGCAATTCGCGCAAAAAATAGTAGAGTTTATCCCCGCTTTCCTGTGGTTTAAACCACAGGCTATTGCCCAGAGTGGCGAACCATCATCTTTCCACGAATTTGCTCGGAAAGTAATCGTTTCAAGATTACCGTCGTGGTTGGTGTGGCTAGGCCCTTGGTTTTGGATGGTGCTATTTGGCGTTATTGTCGCTGTTTTCCTGATATTAATGACGCTTTTCGTTTTTGTTCTGGGGGAACGCAAGGTTGCGGCGCATATCCAGGACAAAGTAGGTCCTATGAGAATTTGGCCGCATTGGATAATTCAGACCATCGCTGATACCATCAAATTGCTTCTGAAGGAAGATATTATTCCCAAAGCGGTCGATAGGAAACTTTTCGTCTTAGCCCCTTATATCGTTTTTGGAGCTACTCTCGCTGTTTTTGTCGCAATACCCTACGGCAAGTTTTTTATCGCCGCGGACTTAAACATCGGCGTTCTTTATATTATCGCCATCTCTTCTGTAGTCGTCTTGGGGATTATAATGGCCGGCTGGGCTTCGAATAACAAATGGTCGATGTTAGGGGCGATGCGTTCAGCCGCTCAGTTGGTGAGCTACGAGATTCCGGTTGGCTTGTCAATCCTCGTTGTGATAATGGTCGTTGGCAGTTTAAGCATGCAGAATATTGTCGGCGAGCAAGCGGGAGATGGTTGGTTTCTAAACTGGCTCGTCTTTCGAAATCCTTTTCTGATGTTGGGTTTCTTTGTATACTTCATCTCTGCCGTCGCAGAAGTGAATCGCAATCCGTTCGACCTCCCCGAAGCTGAATCTGAACTTGTCGCCGGATTCCATACGGAATACTCTGGAATCCGCTTCGCTTTCTTCCTTTTCGCGGAATATGTCAATATGTTCGCCGTCTGCGCCATTGCAACTACGCTATTCTTAGGCGGTTGGAATGTTGGCTTGCCCCTGGATAATGTTCTGGGAGATATAGCATACGGCATTCCGCTGCACTTTATACGCGCTGTTGCATTTCTGATTAAATCGCTATT
>DTYX01001109.1 GCA_012961655.1 Candidatus Poribacteria bacterium | reverse complement strand
ATGTTTGAGTATCAACACCTTCGTGGTCGCGGCTTTGGTGTTGACGGCCACCGCGAGCATCAGGTCACCATGCGGACCGCGTTGTGTCACAAAGGAGGCAACGCCGATGCGCCGAAGTTTGCCCTTAATCTCTTTCACGGGGAAGTAAAATGTGGGAACTAAATCCTCATCCAACAACGGTTTGCCCAAATCAGCTTCGACACGACGAATCTGTTCATCAGAAAGTTTCCCTTCAACAGAGGAGAACTTTTCAATATCCGGAAACAGTTGCTTGAGTTCCTTAGAAAGCGCGAAGATTCGTGCCTGCTCGCAAAAAGTCCCTGCCGTAATCGGTGGTCTGTGAACCACCACCACGCACATGGCAACTCACGCAACTGGGACGGTATTGATACTGCCGTTCAAACAGACGGGCATATGCGGGTAACGCTTCTGCCTGTCTGATGGAGAGGAAGAGGGCGGCGATACCGCCCAGCGCCAAGAGAACCAGAGGCATAGCGCGCTGTGTACCTACCGCTATAGCGTTCATTCTCGTCTTCGTGTTATTCATCGTGATGCTCCTCATCTTCGTGACCGTGTTCACCTTCTTCAGCGTGCTCACGGTCGTCGTCATATTCTTCCATGTCCTTTTTATCCTTCTTCTTGACGAACACTTCCCGAAACATCAGCCACCCCTTCTTCGCGGATGTGGCAACTGCCTGAGATGCTTTCTCAGCGCCTTCAACTGCGATAATATCTTCCCCAACCTTGAAGGCGTCCGTCGGTTTTTTCTTTTCGTTGAACTGCTTCAGAAACTGATTGCTCTCAAGCTGTTTCCCTTCTTTATGCTTCCAGAGAGAGACTGAATGGAGTTTCCCCTTTGGGGTGATTGCGACATTGATTTCCATCTTTCCACGCTCTCCTACAGCGTCAATAAATACCACAGCGCCGATGATTTGAACTTTGTCGGATTTACTTTTTTCGTCCTTGCCATAGGCGATATAGAAGATGGGTGATTTGTCCTCAACACCGAGCTTGGAGCCAGTGGCTTTCTCAATACGAGTGATCTGATCGAGTTTCAGGGTGACCTTGCGTGGCTTGAAGTTCTTGGCTTTCGGAAAGACCTGGGCAAGCCGTTTGCCCGGCCATCCAGCTTCGTGCGCCCAACTCATTGGCATCGTGAACATCAGTATACCTCCGAGGGCTGCAAGAAATAGGTTTAAACGCTTGTGTGACTTCATTTTTTCCCTCCTTGTCAAGATAATATGTAGTTGGAAAAACATTGAGCCGATAGTACAAATCCGAGCGCAATTTTCCCGATTGAATCGCGGTTTGCAAATCCTCATTGCTTGCCGCAATCAGACGCACATCCACAGTGAATTCCTGCGCGTCTCCAAGCGGGGTGATTTTTTTCTCTTGCAAAGCTCGCAGGAGTTGAACTTGTGTTTCGAGCGGAATTTCACCAACTTCATCGAGGAACAACGTCCCACCATGAGCCAGTTCAAACTTTCCCTTCCTGTCGGCAATCGCTCCTGTGAAAGCCCCCTTTTTATATCCAAACAGTTCGCTGGCGACCAACTCTTTGGGAATCGCGCTGCAATTGACTGCTACAAACCGCCCCTGTCTTTGGCTATTATAATGGATAGCTTTAGCGACTAATTCCTTGCCGGTGCCTGTCTCGCCGAAGATTAGCACCGTGGTATCCGTTTGGGCAACCTTCCGAATCCGCTGGAAAATCTCCTGCATCGGTAAACTTTTACCCACGAGGTTTTCAAAACGGTATCGCTCACTCAACTCTTCACGAAGATGTCGGTTTTCCGCCTGAAGTTGGGCAACCTCAATGTTTCCGTAAGCTGTAATGATTACGACAACAGATTCGGGACGGTATTTCTTAATCTGGGTCAGCAATTCAATCCCATCAGTTTGGGGCATGCGATAATCTACCAACAGAACATCATAGTGGGTGTTCCACAAAGAATCGAGACAAGAGGCGGCGTCATTGAAAGTGGCTACCTCATATCCTTCATCTTCCAGAAGCATACCTATCAACTTCGCCGCATTTCTGTCGTCATCGACAACTGCGATTGTGGGTTTGAACATGTTAAAACTCCTCCCCGATTCTCGGGACGGGTCAAAGATACCGAGAATCGGTGCTCTTTCAATTCATGTCTCGTTTTCTATCTTTTTTAATTGACCATCGGCAGTGAAAACGTGAAGCTGCATCCCTTATCATCGTTTCGACGACACCAGATTTTCCCCTGGTGTGCTTCAATAATTTTCTGGCAGATTGATAATCCTAGCCCCGCGCCTCTGGCGCTTCGCGAGAAAAATGGTTCAAAAATATGAGGAATATCTGCTGGGTCAATTCCTTTTCCACTATCTATTACATCCACAAAGACAGCATCCGACTGATAGCGAGTGACGATTTGAATCTGTCCCTCCTCCTCGACAGCTTCAATGGCGTTTTCTAACAGGTTCAACAACACTTGCTGAATCTGCTCGGGGTCCATCCGGCAGTTGGGCAACCCCTTCATCAAAGACAGATGCAGAGGAATGGAACTTGAAGACAACCGCAACTGGATAATTTCGACCGTTTTCTCCACAAGATGATTGAGGTCAGTTTCGACTCCAAGCGGGGGTTTGGGGTTCGCAAATTGCAGGAAATCATTGACCAGGGCGTTCAATCGCTCAACCTCTTCACGCATAATAGAGGCTAATTCGTTCCTTCTGCTCTCTGTCCCTTCGCTCCGCTCGAGTGCAGGCTTCAAATCTCCTTCCAGTCCTGCTGCTCGGGATTTTGCTTCGTTCAACATGCTCGTCGTTGCCTGGAGAGATTGAAGCGGATTGCGAATTTCATGCGCCAGCGAAGCCGCCATTTGCCCGAGTTGTGCAAGGTGCTCCGCCTTTGCCAGTTGTGCAGCCGTTTCGTTATATCTCTGTCGTTGTCGCATTTCAGCAGATGATAGCATCCCTGTTACAGTTCCCACCACATTATAAAGTAGAATCTCCAATAAACTATTCAAATCTGAAGACACCCTCCAATGGAATAGAAACATATCCGGAAGCAAGATAAGTGTGATGAGCAGTGCAGCGCCAACTCCGCCACGCCACCCATACCAGAAAGCGGCAACCACAATCGGCAGATAGTTCAAGCGAAAGATAAGATGGTGGAGGTTGGTCAGCGGAGCAGAGAGCACATAATGGAATAAGTTGAAGACCAGAATGAGAAGGAAAATCAGGGTAATTTTTAATACGTTATAATCTTGTCGCATCATTCTCTCAATGAAGCAATTTCAAAGACTCCTGTTGTTGTGGATAATTTTCAGGGTCGAGCGGAGCCCCAGGTGTTCCAAATTCTACAGGTGTTGAAAATGGCACACATTATCTCATTTACACTCCATTTTGTATAATATTGGGAGAGGGTTTATTTTGTTCCTATGAAAGTTCGGCTGTTTCCGAGTTTAAAATTCATTCAAAAAGTTGCATAAAGGCGGCATCGGCTTCTTCAAAGTTAGATTTCACTAAGTTGGGCTAAAAACCGAAAAATATCCTTGACATTCAACTCCGATTATGGTACTATAGATATTACGAATTTGGAGAATGTTGTTTTTCATGATGCAGAATAGTTTCACACAACCGTAAGACTTTTTGTGTCACCGATTCACAATTTTCACCAGATACGAAAAGTCGAAGTGATAACTTATTGTTACAAGAAGTGTAAGTCTTTAAAATATTATTGTGAAAGGTGGTGCACAAAATGGCTAGCGGTAGTGTGAAATGGTTCAACGAAAGAAAGGGTTATGGATTCATTTCTCCAGACGAAGGTGAAGATGTATTCGTACATTATTCCGAAATTCAGGGCAATGGATTTCGCACCCTCTACGAAGGACAGCAAGTAGAATTTGAAATTACCCAGGGACCTAAGGGTCCACAAGCGACTAACGTTGTACCAATCAACTAAGCAAATGACATTGCATACTTTTTAGAAGTATGCTTATTTTTGAACTTCAAAAGAAGGCAGGGATTTAATCATTCTTGCCTTTTTTTGTATTAGTTCGCCGAGATTCGTCTGCTAGAACGTTTTTGATGCAAAGTGTCAAATATTTCAGAAACTAGATAAAACCCGATTAACCCAAATAGGGCAAAACCCAGTAATGTAAATGGCATGTGCCAGGTTATATAATTCATGTGTGTATGAATATAAGAATGCCCTTTAAAAATGACAAACCATGATAAAGGAGCCAAAAACGAAAACCAAGTTGATACGGCTAATGCTGATAGTTTTCTACGATTTTGGCATATTTTCCTAAAAGGTACTTTCTCCGGGTAATGCTTTGATAAATATATCAAACAGGAAAAGACAGCGAAAAGGACGATTACGGTAAGATAATTTATCCTTGAGAAACCGTAAGAGGTATTAAAAAAATTATTAAAGTCAAAGATAATTCCCTTTAAATATTTATCTATTACTTCAAGGGTACCAGCGTTGAGGCTATCAGCGTACACCTGAGGATAATTAGTTGCATCCCCATGAGTTCTTTTACCCACGGAATAAATGAATATATGATGCAACCCTTTTTTGAAGCTCCCTGTAACAGCGGATATTTGATAAGCTAATATAATTGTGCTTGATAAAACAGTAACTATTGCAGTTGTCACAATAATTGATACCTTTTTTACGACAAGTTTTAGCTGCCATCTTTCAATTATCGAATAATAAATATATGGAGTGAGCATCATTAAGATTGTGGTCGTTATGTATTCATAACCGTTATACAAGCATTTAATAAAAACAGTTATAAAGGTTAGAATAATTGCCAAATAAGATTTTTTCTTTAGTATCAGGATAAAAAGACTAGCGATAAATGGTAAATAGAAAGCCCACATCACCCACCAGAGATTTCTGCCAAACACTGTCACCCATTGTGAAAAAAGTGTTGTTAATAGTACTGTTACAGAGCTAATGAGTCCAAATTCGAGATAAAACCAGACAATAATAATTGATAAGGTTAGAGCGAACAGCATAGAATTGAACCATTTTAGCGCCTTGATATTCTTTTCTGAAGAGAAAGGAGTTATTTTGTCAAGGAGGCTGAGAGTGATGCCTTGAAATCCAATTTGGGAATAATACGGACTAAAAGTTTCAAAATCCCAATTTTTATAATAAGCCTCATATTGGCTTTTGATAACGTCTTCTTGAATTTGTCCTCCTAAAACTTGGCCAGGAAGCCCGCCGCTGGAAAATATTCCATCACGCCTAGATTTTACCATTCTGCCTATGACCAGACTTTCAGTATCTAATTGATGTTGAGCAAACCAATCCTGGTTTGCAGCCTTCCATCGATTATTGTAAAAACCGAGTCCTAACAAGAGTGTTGAAAAAAGAAAAAGAAAAATGCTAGAATAAGTCTTATTCAAAATCATTGGTTTACTCTTTAAACTGCCCGGTTTACAGAAATTCTTATCTAAATCAATATCACAACAAAACACAAATTTCAAAGTAGAAGTATAACATTTAAATCCAGAAATAGAAAGACTTTTTCATACATCTGCTCAATCGTAACACGTTAATACTGAACTCAATTGAAAAGTAAAATGAGTTCTT
>DTYX01001108.1 GCA_012961655.1 Candidatus Poribacteria bacterium | reverse complement strand
TATAGGAAGAACTCCAACTCCTCAAAGAAAGCAACCGCATTACATTGGTAATTCTTAAGTTTAGTATCACCAAAGACCTATGTTCCATATTTCTTGTCTACTGCAAATTCCAAAAGATTATCAATAACTTTTGTTGTTTCGTCGATACGATAAGATTGCTCTTTCACTTCCCAATCAGTAACATCATAAAAGTAAATATCGCCTTCAGTAACTAAAGCAAAGAGCGGTTTCCATCGAAGTTGCTTAGCCCAATACTGCATCTGTTGTAATTCATCCTTCTTTAGATAGTATGGAAATGCGCCCTTTTTAACCTGTACGCCGACTTCCTTTGTTTGCAGAATCGCCAAAAGGTCGAAAGCGCCGCGGCTTGCACGCGACTGATAAACCAGTTCAAATCCAGTAGCAGCCATCTGTCTGGCGACGCTTTTTTCCGCTTCGTCGCCGAGTACTAAGGGAGATACTTAACGTATCTTAAGTCAACGATTTCAAAATTCTGAACCCGCATGAATATTGGTTTCATTCAATAGGATTTTTAAAAGTGCGGAAAACAGGCTAAGTGCAATAAAAGTTATGCTATAATGGGGCTGTAATCGGCTTATCCTCCCAGAGTATTTGGACAAAAATACCGATGAAAAGCGCTAGCGGGAAGTATAGAAGAACAACCGGTGGGTATACAAAATGTACCCAATTTTTACAGAGGCCAAACAGTACCGGTGCATCAATTTCTTTCGGGAGATTATGGATGAATTGTCCAGTTGTATAACCTTCATCTATTAAGAAAATGGAACCGAATAAGCTACAAAACACCAAGCCAATTATCAAAGATTCTGAGCAACCCAAAATCAATACAGAAAACGCTCTTTTATATGCCGCATTTCTATCTCTAATTGTATTATTCACCTCTACATGCAGGTAAACAAATGAAGCTCCTAAAACAATTATGAGAATCTGAATAAAAAAAGGCCAAGTAACTTTTAGACAAAATTTCCACATCTCTTCGGTCATTAGCAACGGGAGATACCCTACGACTATTCCACCGAAAAGGCGAGGCAGCATTCTTTTGAACCAATACGTGTCACGATTAAATAGAAAGTGGATGATTAGAAGCACACCATATACGATAAGAATTAGAAAACCAAGAGAAAAGAGATATTCCGCAGGCGTAGGGTAAACTACGCCAATAACAAGCGCTAAGAGAAAGATAATTAAAGGAAACCAGGGTTTAGTATATATTGTCTTATCCGCTGTGAATTTCAACACCCTACCTGTGATTCTCAGCAATTCGGTTATTTGTTGGAAAGAGCTTTTCTTTGTGTTGTCTTGTTCCAACTCATCCAAATATCGTTGCGCATCAAGAAGTCTTATAGCAGCTTTAAGATTATAGCGCTTCAAAAACCACTCCGTTAGATAATTTATCATTCCCCTGAATTTCGTCCTCATTTCAGTTCCACGAGGATTCCAGAATTTATATAATCCCAATTTTGTATCAAGTATATCATCTTGCGAATGGTTTGTTGATTCCTGTTCGTTCCATAGAACTTTAGCTATTTCAATTTCAGGGTCTCGTTCCTCGCCTTTTTCTCCATCAACAAATCGAATTTCTGTGCAAATCTCTATCCACCACTTGCATACCAAACGAACATATTCAATAAAATCGAATCGTCTTGCAGGGCTAAAGTAACGGGCTATCGTCTTTTCTCTGCAGAAATTCATTAAATTATAAAGCTTGGAGATTTCTTCATACAAATTTTTTCTTTTTCTTCTTATCAAGTTAAAAAGCGCTAAGCTGAGGAACATTGCTTCATTACTATCATTTTCGATAAATTCGGGATTATTGAACATCGAGTAGGCATCACACAAAAAATGACGCAAAAATAAGCGGCTGGGAAATGGTAACTTCTCACATTTTTCTTCTATAACTGGGGGATTTTCCCAAAAATTATCAAGGTCAACAAGCGCAGCCTGAAATTCAATAAATTTCTTACAATCACATTTAGTGCTCAAAATAGGCTTTCCATCGTAACAAAATTTTAGTTGAGAATCGGAAAATCGAATTTCCACTTTATGGTTTTGTTTCCAACGATAGACACCTTTATCTGCCGTATTGAAATACTCCATGTCGAAATCTCCATCAGGTTACTCCATAATGTAGGATTTATCCAACGTTTCTTGCACGCGGTTCAAATCTCGAATACTCATGACAACATCATCAATATCAATTTCGAGAACTTCAAGCGTGCTGCGGGTGTTCACATCAATATTTCCATATTGCCTTAAATCAGCGGTAATCTTTCTTGTAAGGGCTCGCAGATTTAAGAAGGGGAGTTTCACCAACTTCGCGCTTGAAGGGTGGAGAATTCTGTCGCGATTCCGTAGTATGTAATTCAAATCACTTCCATGTTCCTCTATCACTTGCCGTTCTCTCTCATTGGTAATAGCCACATGGAAAAGCATTTTCGCTCCGTAAAATTGCGCTGCTACCGACAGTATGCCAGCCATCGATTTCCGTCCACCCGCCAAACTCACATAAACATCATAATCATCGTTATGATACTTATCTATCTGTTGACATGCTGTCGCTAAAAATTGGTCGCATGCTTTAGGATAATCCATATCCGAGTAGTCAATACAAATATAGATGTATTCGATTCCATCCCTGTAATTTTGTTCGAATTCTTTAATTAGTATATTCGTGAATCCTTCTGGAATCACTTCGCCTGAGCGGGGGTCTTTATAGGCAATGTCTCTGCCAATTGTAGAGAGAGTCACCACTTTTTCAAGAGAAAAGTTTTCCCCCAATTCTTTCCGTAATGCATCAACAGCGGAAGTTATAACACCCGGTCCCATCCCCAGTGATGCGATTAAAACACTCTTGCGTTCTTCTGACATAATCCTTCTCCTTTCCTTTCAGTTGTGAATTAAACTTTTTTTGGCAACCTTCTTACCTTTCTGTATCGAGTAAATTGTATAATGTCTTTTTGAAGGTAATTATATGCCAGTATTTGGAGTCTGTCTCCTATTTTCACTCTTTGGGGTTTTGGATATTCCAGCACACGCGGAATTCTCACCTCGATAAATTGTCCAACAGCGGCGTTATATTCACCCCATAGTAAAAGCCGGGTCCTTTCGATAGCCCACTTTTCATCCGCTAATTGCAAATTTTGTAGAAGTGATTTATCTTCAGAAAGCGCGACGAGATGAAAGCCATCATCGCGTTTTTTCCATCTCACTTCGATCTTTTCGTTAAAAGCTCTGCCTTTTTCGAACAGGCACTCGGCGTTGGGAATACCGGCAATAAATTCTATCTGCTCAATATTTTGATGTATTGTAAAAGCTGTTATAGGCAGCTTCTGATTCAAAATAGTATGGAGTTCTACTTCATCTTCTGCAATGCAGGTCGCGATAAACCCTAACTCTTTAGTTTTTGCGGTATGGGAATTGGATATCGTCATTGTTTCTCCTCTGCTTTTCTTTTTCGGTAGATAAAATACCAGTTTAAGTATCCCAGATATAAAATTGCTAAACGCCACCAAATTTCATTATGTTTCTGCAAGTCATTCATGGCGCCGACTTCGGGCGCAATTTTGCTGGCATTGACTTTTTCATTTCCACTTCGCAGTTGTTCTAATTCACAAATCAACGCATCTCCGAAACAAATCATATTTTCTTCTGATTTGGACGCCCATTTTACGTTCTCTTTTGAACGGCCAATCTGATATTGGATAAACGCTTTAATAACCTCAACGGATTTGGTGTTCGCCGCCACATTTAGCACGTTTCTGATTTGATTTTCTTCCATTTCACATTCTTTCTTATAGATTTTATACTTTTTTATCAGTTTTTGAGCGTCTTCCACCAAGTCTCCTTCGTAAACGTCGAGTTGTTGTCGTAGTTGGAGTTGAAATATTTCACTCATGAACAATACACCTCCTGATGAAACGCATCACAAACGATAATTTGCCCCAATCCCTCCTCCCGTTTCTCCCCGACGCCGTTGATTTGCAACCGCGCAAGCGGTTCGTATAATGATTCTATATCCGGAGTCCAAAATAGAAAAACGCTACCTTTTTCTAAGACCGCTTCTTTTTCCTTCAGTAAATTCCACGCAAACGACCAGCCTCCTCTCTCGGACATGCGTGAATAATAACGTTTCAAACAAATCTTAACATCTGGTAGACATAAAAGCTCTTTGAGTTTTTCGGATGTCAATATTGGGGAACTTCTGCCAAATTCATCCAATATGATAGCATCTGATTGGAAACCGATGGTAAAGTACCATTTTTTAAGGTGAAGCGGCTCTTTTAAGAATACCTGATACGATTCAGCGACTTCATCAATCTTTCTATTAAACGCTAAAATCCTTGCTTTGAGTTCATCGGTGGAATCCAGATTATAATCTCGAATATTGGTGATTTCTATTTTACCAAATCCCCTTGACCCTCCGCTGCCTAACTTGCTTTGGTTGAGCAGGTTGAGATGTTGTTTGATTTCCTCTACAAGATTATCATCTGAGATGGTCACAATACCAGAAAAATCGGTACCTGGCCTGATTGCTTCCACCGAATAGAGCATTTCCTCCTCGACTACATTCCGCTGGCGATTGATGGCAGATTTGGTGACGCGTTGTGTGCGACATTCATGCTGTTGATAGCTACGAAGGCAACTTCCTTTGGAGCACTTAAACTTTGTTTGGTAAAATTCATTATTGTTAGGTTTACAGTCTGATGGGGAGCGTTCTGAAAAACGTGAGGGGGCAGCATCATAGTAACCTGCAAACGGTTCAACCCTTGCGCCGCATTTTGGACATATCGGCTGATAAGCGAATGGTAACTGTTCGCCAAAATGTTCAAAGATTAACTCCATGATGAGAATATCAAAAACTCCGTGTGGCGGCTTCTCTGTCTCATCTTCAAGCTCATCATATCCTGTGCAAAATCCACTTTCATATTTGCAACTCACCGCTGTCATTGGCAAAACAAGTGGGATATCGGGAACATCCAATGGGCTTTTGGGGTAAAAATTTCCAAAACGGATGACATCTTGTGATTCAACAAATAGTTTGTCAAAAAGTTTTCGATTACTTGTCATCAATAACTTCGCAAAAGCGCCGCGGGCGACGGAGCCAGGGATATAATCCAACGTCTCCAGGAAATGTCCGTAAGGCTTCTTGCCACCGATATTTAGAGGAGATATTGCTGTAATGTCAACTTTAAGTGTTTTGGCCATTTGTCCATCCTTTCATCGCATCGGCAATCTCTTCGTCTGTCAAATCGGGACTTATCAAATCGCAAGAAACATCCGACCAGCCCAAACCTCTCGATTTGCTATTGCCGAAAGCTCTGATATCTTTAAGTCCAGTGAGCATGAGCGCGATTTGCTTGTTGTCTTTCAGATAACCGTGAATATCGCCCGCAAACCGCGGCTTGGCATCTGGCGGTGATGTTTCCGTGTAAAACAACTTATCTTCCTCTACAACCCCTCGGCTGCGTGAAATTGCGATGCCTGGTCTAACGTCCGTCTTGTGCTTTTTCCATTCTTCGCCATCCCACCAAACCAGGTCGGCAAATTCTAAGGGACTTTCGCTCCAGGGGGAACCAAATATCTCGCAGATGGGGCAATATCTTTCTTCCTCATTTTCCCGATTATCGTGAATCCAAAAGTAGTGGGGACACATCGATGCAGGATTTGGGGATTGGCAGATGCGAACTTTCAATGTTTTTAAAATCTGTTCGCATCCCATGCGCAACTTGCCTTTGAGCGCAGAGCCGGGAATCAACAAATTGCCGTTATGGTTTTTCAGGGTTAATCGGTCAATTCCTAACGTGCTCGCCGACACGCCAGAGCCAATGCACAAAGCTGTTTGAACTTCGACTGTAACTTGTATCTCAACTTTCATCATACAACTCCCAACATCTAAACAAATTGATAAATCTCTAACAAATCAACAAAATAAGTGAAAAATTCTTGGAATGGCAACTCTCCTTGCGATTTCATCCATGGTGTGCTGGCTTGTTCTATTTTCCAGCTTGCCATGAAATCACCAAGCAATTTGGTATGCGTTTGTTTATGCCGATACCACTGGTATAAGAACCTTAACGTTGAATGCTGTCGAGCGTGCTCTTGCAGGGACTGGACCAATCCGTAAAGCTGCGAAGTGGGATAATCTTCAGCCTTAAACTTCTCAATCCATTTCAATAAAATGCATAATTTTGATAAACGATATGGTCGCGCGGTCAAGCATAGTTTTTCGCGGACTTCACTTCCATCTTCTGGAATTTTTCGTTCCATAAATTCTTTACGATAATCTGCGATTTGAGATGAGAGGGTATTCTGAGCTGTCATCACCATAAAATCAATAGCGCCTTCACTCGCTTCTCGCGATTCCTTCTTGGCGCTTTTTTGCAATTGACTCGCCAGGTCAAACAGGTAATAAACGGGGTAATTATCAGAAGCAATCACCACCCCAGCGGACATCGTAATTTTTTCATCTTGCATCTGTTGACCAAATAGCTCACAGATTTCTAAAGCTGTCCACATCGCGTGATGTCCAGGCACAATTAAGACCAAATCATCACCGCCGACTGAAATAGCTTCGAAGCTATGGATACGTAATTCCAACTCATCATCTTCCTTCGTTGCCCGCCGCGTCTCCAATTGCTCATTATCCGCTGGAGAGACAACCTGAATCCGCTGGCGATTTTTGCCCCCTTCGTATTTGCTCTTATCCGAAGGAAAAACGGGCTTGATTCCCCTCTGGACAATCGTTCCGAATACGGCTTCTTTCGTTGCCTTATCCATCTTGTGAGAAAAATCCTGGTACTTCGATGGTGTCTGCAGATTTTCCAACGTTTTTCCCACATTATCGCCATCCGCATAGATAATCCCCACAAACCCAGAGGGACGTGAACATGCGCCGATTTCTTTTAGATCTCTGGGTGGTGCGATGCGCATCGGCAACTCAAAGTAATATTGTGAGAATTCACATGGTCTATTTTGGAAATACTCAATCAAATTTTCATTGACGATTCTGCCCTTCTCCCTTCGTCCCACGTCGCGTTTATTATAACAAATTTTGCAGAGATAAGCTATTTCATCTTCTATCGTATCTTGAATGAAAGCTGGTCTCAGTTCGCATGAATCACACGCCCTTATAAAATGCCCGGCTTCAAAAAACGGAGCGTAGCCTTTTCGATATTTCGCCGCCTTCAAATCAGCGCTCATCTGCCTGACCAATTCGCCAAAGCCCTTCGTTTCGCAGAATTTATCCCAAAGTTTTTCCGTATCGTCTGTCTCTTCTAAGCCGTAATAATTCATCATCAGCCGCTTGCGCTGTTCATCCGCATTAGCCCACTGTTGCCGAAATTGGTCGAAGGTGAATTGGTCTGCGCGTAAGCCAAAACGGTATTCACAGAGATGAAATGGGCGAGTGACGGTTGTAATCGTCGCAACCTTCGTTCTGTCCAAATACAACCGCTCAATCTCCATGCCAATGCGCTTTGCCCAGCAGGTCGGAACGATAGCAAGAAGCCCGCCTCCCGAATTGTAGATGATACATTCTTCCGGAGGCTGGCAATCTTTACCGGTAAAGACTTCTTTGACAATAGATGTGCGATTCAATTCATCCAAAATGATGCTTGCGCCTCGGACTTCCGGCAATTTCGCAGATTCAAACACATAAGATTTGACTTTATCGGTATCCGCTGACAGTAACGAAACCGGCACGCCGACATCCAGTTGGTATTCAAATGCCAAAAGCTCGCTGATTAACTGCTGTCTGTCCTTCGTGTTTGGTGAATTATCATCGGCGATAAGCTTCCGGGCGTAGTTACAGATTTCAGGAAGATATTGCTCGACATCTTTCTCTTCGTGCATAAGTTGTATAGCGATACACACAGCGAAACCAAAAGCGATGCTCTCATCACACCGATTAATATAATCATTATGGATTTTATCTTGAATTTGCTTACAAGTCATACTGTTACTCCCCATTTTGGTAATCCTCATTTACCGGTTACTTCTCTTCTCCACTGCCGCTCTCAGCGCCGCCTCCATTGCTGTCATCCCGCTTCTATCCGGTGTCTCTTGTATATTCTCCGTCGTACTTCCCTCGGCATCCTCGACCTGCTGAGGCACATTCTTCATACTGAGATTAATGCGATTTCGTTTGGTATCCACCCGCAGTACTTTCACATTCACGTTGTCTCCCTCCGAGACAAGTTCAGAAGGGTCTCGCACATATCCATGCGCCAATTCAGAGACATGCACCAATCCATCCCGTCCCACACCAATATCGACGAAAACGCCGAAAGGTCTGATATTCTTCACCGTGCCCTGTAAAATCATACCAGGCCGCAAATCCGCGAGATGTTGAGGCTGCGTTCCAACTGCAATTGACGGTTGAGTCGAGGTTGGCTTTTCTTCCTCGATAGTACGGGGTTCTTTCTTAACCCGATGGGCGGTTGGTTTTACCCCAACATGCGGTAGCTTTGTTCGGCGTGAAGGAACCAGATGATAGCGCATCAAACGAACTGCCCAACCCAAAATCTCAGCCATTTGTTTTGGGTTGTTTTGATAGGGTTTAAGATATTTTTCGCAAATCCGCAGGATACTGCGGTAGTAGTCGATAGTGCGTCCGCTGCGGACAACCGCCATGCCATCCCAGATTACCGTACGAAGAAACGTGAAAAGCTGCCCTCCGCCTTGATGCGCCGCCAAATAATGCAAAACCTTGGCGGTCTCGTTTGGGTCCGTTTCACTGCGAACAAGTTCCTGAGCGATTTGGTTAGCAGTTTGAAAATGTTCTGGTTGCATGTTATTCTCCTTCCTCTGGTAAGATATAATAGGTTCCTCTACCTGTTCCTTTTCTGACTAGCTTATTTGCTTCGACAAGCAAAGACAATTCCTTGGTTGCTATGGAACGGCTGACCTCAAAAAGTTTCCGATAATCTCTATTTGTAATGCGCCCCTGTTCATAGATATATTCTAACATTTTTCTTTCCCTTGCCTGGAGTAGCCAATCACGGGCATCAGAATCTCCGGGGTTTAAAGAAAGTTCCAACTGAAAGTCCTTTATCGCTTCATCATATAATTCCTGTTCCATATAGCGCCGCCCTCTATTACGATGAACTCCCTTAAAATTCGGATTCAGTTCAAGGCACCACGAATAAGCTTCAATCGCTTGTTCATTATATTCCCGGCTATTAGGATGTTTATCATAAGATTGCCCAATTTGGTAATAAACATCAGCCTCGGTGAACCCTAAATCAGCCGCCACCCTGAAATCTTGGATAGCCCAATGTAAGTAATCTTCAGGATTCGATGATGAATTCGAAAGCTCATAGAGTTCCCTTCCACTTTGATAATAAAAATGAGCTCGTTGCTCCCTGATTCGTTGGGATTCTCGCAGCAAATAATAATGTAATCGGATAAAAAATTGGTCGAAATAGCCCGCTATTCCATTGAGAGTCATAAACGTTTCTCTTATTTCTCTAAGGTTACCAGCAGCACTATCAGCCGTCGGTTCATTTGGATTGACATACCAAATCTCACCACCCTCTATATGAAAGCAACGATTCAAGTCTGTATCCTGCATGCTGTGTCCGACGATAATAGCATCATCTTCCAGTAATTTTTCAATAGTTTGTTGAATTTTATCCGTGAATTCAAAAATCTCATTAGGGCGGAATTGAAAAATACGGGCGTATAAATCACCATGAAGTTTAAGGACTTTGACACGAGGTTTCGGAAAGTTCAAACTTTTTAAAACATGCTCCTCGATTTGATATCCATTAACCAAAACAGCAAAATCCCGTGGGTATATCATTCCAATGGATTGTAAAGCCCTCTCGAGAAAAATGTCAAAATTCGTTGTTAAAATGATATTAAAGTATCCCGCCTGAATCAATTCCGCTAAACAAATATAGCCGATTGAGGGTTCCTCACCTTCTATGTGGCGTCGCAGCGCGGTGTAACGTGCCGTTTGGCTACGCGCTTTTAAAAAATCCCAGAATAGTTCTAATTTTGCACTATCAGATAGTTCCTCCGGCTCTTGAGTACGATAGCTGTCCAGCAGATGATACTTGTCCAAGACATCTTCAACAATCTTCCACCCTGAACTACACCCTGAGGAGAAGGAAGCACCTGCGCCTAGGATTAGAAGATAAGGCGTTTCTCCGTTCTTCCTATCATCCATCAGTTCTGCCAACTGTTTGATATCATACAAAGATTGAATGTCATCCATACAGGATTTCCTCGATTATCAGCGTTTAATAATTTCTATCCGGACACTGCCGTTGCTCGTCGAGTTTTAATATATCCGCCAATTGTTGTAATTGGTCATTTAGTACGATTTCCTGTGCTGCGTCGATGTATTTGGGAATATCGATGTCAGTCGGTTCAACATCGTATTGCAAATAAGCTCTCTCAATATCCTCAAATATCTGAGATTTTGGGATGGTGATTTCAAGCGTGCCGCAGCAAGCGGGTTTTGCACCTCCGAGCTTGGGATAAAATTTGGGTGTTCCCAGCCCCAAAGCTATCAGTAGCAGTCCTAATTCACCTTCGGTGAGATTATCAAAGGAGAGTATGAAATCAAACTTGGCATTGACAGGGCAGACTTCTATCGGCACGTTACCTTCGGCGAGATTTCCGTGTTGATAAAATTTACGTCCCTTGACGTTTCCACTGTCATCAAAATAGAGTCCTTCGCGAGTTCGGGGGGAATAGAGCGATGGAATTGCTGCGATTTCAGTGGTATATCCTTGTTGTAAAACGGCATCGCTAAAACGGACTTGTCCGAGATAATCCATCGCGCCGAACATTCGGCAGGAGACGCAGAGGGATTTTTTATTCTTGCAGGCAGAGGTGTTATTTGGTAACTGATTGGAACGAAGACGGGTAATCCGAACGCAGGAGGGTGAAATTGCTTCGACGATGCTACGGATAGCGCCTTTCAGCGAGGAACCTGGAATAATCGGACGACCGTTGTGGCTTGTGTGTGCTTTGACTAAGGGAAAGTCGCGTCGGCCAGTCAACTCCATCATTCCCGAAGCGACATGCACAGGAGACAAAGTGGTGATTTCTCCCTTTAATTCGCCGCTGATTTTATCTATTCCATAATCTTCATGTCCTTTAGGATGGCAACGGTGCTCATCGCTCATCTCATCGATTTTGACAAATTCATACGGCTTGGGCAAAGGCGGTTGCCTGCCATAGCTTCTTCTCATTGTTCTCTCCTTTCTCTCATTATCCCACGCAACAACTGTCAGGATTGCGCGGCTAAATTTGAAAATCGAGCAACATTATGCCTCCTCCTCGTGTGTATCCCCGTATGCTCGCGCCAGGTCAGCATCAATGCGCTCATTGTCCGCGGCATTTGCGTCACCGCTATTCACACATCCCGCAAAAGCCATCAGTTCTGCCATCGCCGTCTCCTTTTCTTTCTTAGATAAGACCGGTCGTTGCGCTAAAGGCCGCAAGCGCGCTAAAATCCACTCGTCTAATGGCTGTCCGACAGCCTCAGCCGACTTTGCCAGCGGCTCATACACCTCATCGGGGAGTTCTAAGATTAATTGGCGTCCCATCTTTGTCACCTCCATAATTTGTTTGTAACTTCTCGGATAGTTTCAAGCGCCCTTTCACTCAGCACAAACAATTTTCCCCCACCGTTCAAGACAAGCTGTCCATAAGTTATAAATTGGTTGCCCTTTATCCATCCCTTTCAATTCGGCGGACATGCTCCCCCAATCATCCGTTTCATATTTGACATCCGCTACAGTGACAGAATCATCCTCCCGAAACCCGTAGCCATTCGTTTCGCATGGCAACGCGCCAACGCCATAGACATTTCCATTTTCAATAGGCCAAAATGTCCCAGAGGGATATCGCACCAATACGGATTCCACATTCGCCTTGACTCGTCCCAAACCGCGAGATTTGGCGAAGCCGATGGCGATACGTTGCATCTGTAAGTCGCGCAATGCAAGCGCGAGTAGACCTAATTGGGAGGTGGTGAAGTTTTTGATGTAAATTTCAGTTTTGAAAGTTCCTTGTGTGGCAACTTCAAATTGAAAAAGGGCGCCCGGTAATACTGAGCCGTAAATTCTATCAATGGCTGTGCCGCTTCGTGCCTCCGTTACCACTTTATCTACTTCTACTGGATAGGCGTCTGTAATCTGGATGTGACTTGAAAGAGCAGTGTTTCCATACATCTGACAGACAAAACAGGAACGCCTGTAGATTTCAGCACCTCGGCTGGTCTGTTCGTTTCCTTTCACTGCCTTTTGGATTTCATCCTTCTTTGCCTCAAAATATTTGTTGCACGAAAAATCTTTCCGCTCCTTTTGCGTTCCTTCCTCCAGCGGATTGCAACTAAGCGCTTGACCGCCTCTTTTTACTCGTCTTTCTTTGTTATCCACAGTCCGCGCGATGCGCTCGCAATGGCTGCGCAAGATTCCCTTCAGACTACTCCCTGGCAAGTAAATCGTTTCCTTACCATCATAATGGGTCCGCACAAACTCCATATCTGGTCTTGTGGGGTCAGCGCCACTCTCACCAGCTTTTATCAAAATCGGTCCATCAGGTTCGATGATTAAATTGATAATCGCCTCATTGATGAGTTGTTTATGCATCTACTTGCCCCCCCTTCTTTTTTAATTTCTTTAGTTTGCAAATGAAAGCGTCTATCCAAATATCAATCAGGGATTTGCCTTCTTCATCTTTATCATCGATGTTCTGGCTCACATCCTCCCCCCTCAGATATTTGATAAATTGTTCGGCATCTCCGTTGGCGGCAAAATATTTTCGTTCTATCCAATGTACCTGCACCCGTCCCAATCCACGACTTCGGGCACCACCGATGGCAATCTCACCTCGTTCAAACGGCAGCAGGGCAAGCATCAACATTCCCAATTGCCAATCCGTGGCATTCTCGACGACAATCTCACAGAGAAATCGTGTATCGACTGGCACCACCTCGTAACTATACAGTTTCCTTTCGCCGGCGGTTTCCGTTTCCCGGTCGATGGCGACGCCATCTCGGAGTTGGTATTGATTAAACCATAACTTTTCATCAACTAACAAGTCCTTGACCAGGACATGCGAAGCTAACCATGGCGAACCGAACAATTGGCAGACAAGGCACGTTTTCTGACGCGCCAATTTGGTAAGATAGTCACTTTGCCGCCTGTACCATTCGGATTTCTCCTTCTTAGCTTCGTTTTCAGCTTTCTTTTTTAACGTCTCCATTCCCACAACAATAATATCCCCATCCCGTTCGATGCTTTTGCTGGGAATGCACCATTCATTTTCATCGACGGGATTGCAAGCGCCATATCGACCTGGGATTTGCGCGCGGATGAATTGTTCGATGCGGGAGCGCAAAATACCTTTGAAACTGGAGCC
>DTYX01001107.1 GCA_012961655.1 Candidatus Poribacteria bacterium | reverse complement strand
TTGCAAAATATGATGGACATCCCCGATATCGTGATGTGGGATGATGACACGCCGATGCAGGTTACCGCCGACGGGAAAAAGTATACGCCCAGTTTGGTGGATTTCAACAGCGACCGACCGTTTCATCTTGACCAACTTGCCGATAACTGGAAGGCGGAGGTAATTTTCGCCAGTAATACAGGGGATGATACTGGAACCCGCGCTGATCCAGTCGTTGTCCGCGATGGCAACCTCGGCCGGCTGTGCATCGTCCATCAGACCGCGAGTGAAGACAATCCCAAAGGAGAAGTGGCGGCGGAAATTATCTTTAACTATCTCAAACTTGGGGCTCCGACGACCCCTGTTGAACCCGGAGGTAAAGCTTCCACAACATGGGCGAACATCAAGCGTTAAGTTTTTTATCTCAGCAAGTATAACAAAAGTCAAAAGCGGCATACATCTTGTATGCTGCTTTTTTTATTGCTTAACGGAAATATTCACTTTTCTCTCCTAAATCTTGACGCAGGTGGGAATCCCTGCGCTGGCAGATAAGATATCTGCCCTACCACTGCATCCCGGTTTTTATTGACCAAAGTCAAATCATAGTGTTTGAAAATTTAATCTGATTACCTTAGCCTCGACTTGATTCGAAGGCTATTTAACGAAAGGAGAAGAGATGTCAGAAACAAACGAAATTATCCGAGGCGCTGTTATCGGATATGGCGCTGCGTTTAACCAGGGCAAGCACCATGCCAGCCTGATGGAACAGACTGAAGGGATTAAATTAACGGCAGTTTGCGACCTTGACGTCAGTCGAACGATAGCTGCCAAAAAGGATTTTAAAGGGATTCAAACCTTCACCAGCGTTGATAGGATGCTGGCAAAAGCCGAGATTGACCTGGTCGCAATCGTTTTGCCGCACAATCTTCATGCGCCCGTTTCCATCCAATGCAGCAGAGCCGGCAAGCATGTAGTCATCGAAAAGCCGATGTGCATTAGTGTCGACGAAGCAACTAGAATGATTATTGCCGCTAAGGAAAGTGGGAAGATGATTAGCGTCTACCATAATCGCCGCTGGGACGCAGATTTCTGCACCCTCAAAAAGATTGTCAAAAGCGGGGTAATCGGCGATGTTTTTCGCGTCGAGATGTGGGGCGGCGGTTATGGAAAGCCAAATACGGAATGGTGGCGCGGGCGGAAAACTCCCTCCGGCGGTAGTTTTTATGACTGGGGGGCGCACTATCTGGATTGGCTGCTTGGGGTTGTACCTGAGAAAATGATTAACGTCACTGGATTCTTTTATGATAGAGTATGGACTGACGTAAGCAATGAAGACCACGTCGAAGCATCCATTCGCTTTGTCAACGGCGCACAAGCGACGGTGGTGATGTCAAACATCGCGAAAGTTGGTCGACCCAGATGGACGGTTTGGGGCGAGAAAGGCGCCATCGTTAGCGAGGGCAAGGGTTTCAAAGTTTACTCCGAATTGCCCGACCAGCCCAAGGAACAGGTTGTCGAAATAGATGGCTCGGCATGGCAAAATTTCTATCCCTCAAGATATTACGAAAATATCGTCGCTCACATAACTAAAGGCGAGGAACTCATCGTCACAGCCGAAGAAGCGCGACGGGTGATAGCCATTATCGAACTTGCCGAAAAATCATCCAATACTTTACAAGCAGAGCCGGTGCCTTACGAATTCAGATAGGATTGATTTTCTCCGCATGCTCCTTACTGCAGCTGCGGCACTTGAAACCACAATCCGCCGGTTTTTTCCGCCAGAGTTTTGTGCTTCTGGTCATCAATGCCGATGACGTTGACTTTAGTTGCGGATTCTTTACTTTGCTGAATAATCTCATCTACGGAAGATTTACCCGTCAATTTTTCGTTGGTGACTAACACAAACGTTCGATTGGCATCCTTACGGAATTTGATTTCTGACAATCCATGTGCGATGGCATCTAACGCTCTCTCATCGCCATCGCATTTAATGGCGCGCAGAAAACGTTTACATCTGTTCAAATCTTTTGTCTGTGCAAAAATTTCTATCTTATTTTGCCGATTGATTCGGTTAAAGGTCAAAACTCCGAAAGTGTAATCAATCCCAGTTTCCAAGAGAAGATTCACCATCTGCGTCAAGTAATTTGCAACTGCTATGATATAATTTTCCATGCTGCCGCTTGCATCTATCACAAAAACTAAATCTTCTTTGCCGGTTTCGTTCAGATTAGCGATATGCTCGGCTATTGAAAAAAGCGCGTTATCCATCCCACCTGATTCTCTTTCTGGTTTAACTAATTTTATCGGGCGGGCTGCTACTGGACGACGAGGGATAATCTTTCCGCTCATGGAACGTTTCCCGACACTGGATGAAGCTGAAGCGGGCCTGGATAGATTATCACTGACGATTCCTTGCAATCCTTCAGCCGCAGTCGAAGGAAGAGAAGATTCTGGCATATCTAACCTGGCGATTTGCACATTCATTTTGGGCTTCACCAGTTCTGGTTTGAATTCAAGTTCCCTTGAAATGTTATCAACTTGCACTATATCATCTAAGGGAATAACCTCAGACATACGTCTAAAACGCCTTTTGGGTTCTGGATTTTCGACAGTTACCAAATCCAATTCCACAAAACTCGATATCCGTTCCGCCGTTTGTTGATGTAGAAATATAGCTAATATTATCAAAAGGACAATATGACAAATTATCGAGATTAAAAAAGCAATGCCATTTTGCTTATATAAGTGCAATTTTATCTTCCACCTTAGAAGAAACAGTATTGGGAATAATTATTTCATTTTATCATATCGTTTACTCTCTGTCAATTTAAAAGATGAATTGTCCAACTATTTTGTTAGCTCTGATAGCAATCCCCAAATTAATAATTTTTTTCTTGACAAAAATCCGAAACTGTTATATAATTTTACATCAATAGTAGGAAATAGGTTGCCGATTTCCGAGTCTAAACGAAATTTTGTTATAAGCACTATTTAGTCTTTTTTTGTTCTATAATTTATCGGAGGTTAAAATGAAATCTTTTCACGGAAGTTTTAAAGACTTTATGTTGTTGGATGGTAATTTATGTGCGTTACATTCAAATATGGGCGCGGCGTTTTACAAACTGCCTCATCATATCGCTACCGAATTTTTTGAGCCTCATGATGAACGGATAGTTGGATTGGGAGAAGGATGGTGGCAGCGGTTTGCAGAAATAACGAGCGGAGAAGAATACTACCAATATCCGTTGGATGGCGGTGAAGATTTACAAGACGCGTTAGGAATGGAACTTGAAGAGCATTATCTAGGGTCTATAGATTATTATGTCGTTGACATATTGTAAAAAGAACGTATATACAAGTTGTCCTGGCTTTGATTTTATGTTACAAAAAGAGAGCAGGAAAAATTTAAGGAGGAATATCATGACAGCCAGCGAAGTTATCTCTTTTGCTAAAGAGAAGGATATTAAAATTGTTGACCTAAAATTTGTCGACCTGCCGGGTATCTGGCAACATTTTTCAATTCCAGTTGGGGAAATGACCGAGGAACTATTTGAAGAGGGAACTGGATTCGACGGCTCCAGCATCAGGGGTTTTCAGCAGATACAGGAGAGCGATATGCTCCTGTTTCCCGACCCCTCCACGGCGATTATCGACCCGGCTTGCGAGATTCCGACGCTGAGTTTAATCTGTAATGTCAAAGACCCAATAACGTTGGAAAACTACACGCGTGATGTGCGATATATCGCTCAGAAAGCAGAAGCGTATCTGAAATCCACGGGTATAGCGGATACCAGTTATTGGGGGCCAGAAGCTGAATTTTATATATTCAATGGGATTCGATATGACCAAAATCAGCATTCGGGATATTATTTCATCGATTCTAACGAAGGCATCTGGAATTCCGGCAGGGAGGAAAATCCGAATCTCGGCTATAAACCCCGTTGGAAGGAAGGCTATTTCCCCGTGCCGCCGACGGATAGTCTGCAGGATATTCGTTCCGAGATGATTCTGAAAATGATAGAAGCAGGCATCGATATCGAGATTCATCATCACGAAGTAGCCACAGCAGGACAAGCGGAGATAGATATGCGGTTTGGCGCACTCACAGAGATGGGCGACAAGACGATGTTGTACAAATACATCGTCAAGAATATCGCTCGGAAATACAATATGACTGCGACATTTATGCCGAAACCGTTATTCCAGGACAACGGTTCGGGGATGCATACTCACCAGAGTTTATGGAAAAACGGCAAAAACGTTTTCTTTGACCAGCAGGGATATGCGTTACTGAGCGAGACCGCGATGTATTACATCGGTGGACTGCTCAAGCATGCGGATGCGCTCTGCGCTATTATTGCGCCGACGACCAATTCCTACAAACGCTTAGTGCCTGGATATGAAGCGCCGGTCAATTTGGCGTATTCACAGCGGAATAGAAGCGCGTGTGTGCGGATTCCAGTCTATTCAAAAACGGAAAAATCCAAACGCATCGAATTCCGTCCGCCCGACCCCTCCTGCAATCCGTATCTTGCGTATGCCGCAATGTTGATGGCAGGCATCGATGGCATTCAGAATAGAATTGACCCAGGCGAACCGCTGGATAAAGACCTCTACGATTTGGAGCCGGAGGAAGCCGCAGAGATTAAATCGACTCCCGGCTCACTTGAAGAAGCGCTTGACGCCTTGGAAGTCGACCACGAATTCTTGCTAAGAGGTGATGTTTTCACAGCAGATGTCATCGAGACATGGATAAACTATAAACGCGAACACGAAGTAGATGCAATCAGATTGCGTCCACATCCGTATGAGTTTTATCTGTACTATGACATTTAGTGATTTGTACGAGGAGGAAATCCGATGAAAAAGATAGAGTGCATCATTCGCCCCTTCAAACTCGATGAAGTGAGGGAAGCGTTAATGGAAGTGGGAGTTCAGGGAATGACGGTGAGCGAAGTGAGAGGTTTCGGTAGACAGAGGGGACACAAGGAGATATATCGAGGCAGCGAATACACAATCGAATTCGTGCCTAAGTTGAAATTAGAGATAGTTGTCAATGAGGATATTGTCGAAGAGGTCATCGAAACGGTTTTGAAAGTTGCTTCAACGGGAAAGATAGGAGATGGAAAAATCTTCATCACGCCCGTAGAAGAAGTGATTCGCATCCGAACAGGCGAACGCGGGGTTACAGCTATATAATAACTCTGACCAAATATGGATTGGAAGACAGTTCGTAAATTCTATTATATGTCTATTATATGGAGGTCAATCAATTATGTTTCATTTTAGTGGAATCTGGGTTCGGTCACTTGTTTTGGGCGTTGTTCTGATGGTTGTTGTGATGTTTATCATCTTTCCAACGGTCTCGTATGCTTTGGATGGGACAATCAACGAAGATTATGCCGCGGGCAAAAAGGGCGAGGAGGTTGATGAAGCACAATATGTTGCAGATACTATATGGGTGTTATTTACTGCCTTCCTTGTTTTTTTCATGCAAGCGGGCTTTGCAATGGTGGAAGCTGGTTTTACCCGCGCAAAGAATGCAGTGAATATTTTGATGAAGAACTTGATGGATTTTTCAATGGGCTCAGTAGCTTATTGGGCTGTGGGATTTGCGATAATGTTCGGCAACGGTAACGGATTTATGGGGCTTAGAGGTTGGTTTGTCAACGCCAACACCCACGTTTTTAATTCCCTCAACTGGACTTCCGTGCCGACATTAGCCGCGTGGATGTTCCAGCTTGTTTTCGCCGCGACTGCCGCGACCATTGTTTCAGGGACGATGGCAGAACGTACGAAATTTAACTGCTATCTGATTTATAGCGTCGTCATTACCGCACTTATCTATCCCATCGTTGGACACTGGATATGGGGCGGTGGTTGGCTAGCAAGCTTAGGCATGCTTGATTTCGCCGGCTCTACCGTAGTGCATGGCACCGGCGGCTGGCTTGGGTTGGCAGGAGCTATTATGCTCGGGCCGCGTCTTGGGAAGTACGGCGACGATGACAAGCCCCGTCCGATTCCGGGACACAATCTGCCGTTGGCGGCTCTAGGAGTATTTATCCTGTGGCTCGGCTGGTTTGGATTTAATCCCGGCAGCACAATGGCAGCGGATGCGCCCGCTATCGCGCATGTCGCTGTAACCACCAATTTAGCGGCTGCTGTCGGTGCGATTGGCGCCATGCTCACCACATGGGCGCTGCTGAAGAAACCCGATGTGGGAATGGCGCTCAACGGCGCGCTGGCTGGGTTGGTCGCAATCACAGCCCCTTGTGCCTTTGTCTCACCGATTGGCGCTGTCATTATCGGAGCCCTCGCCGGTGTTCTCGTTGTCCTTGCGGTCTTTTTCTTTGAGAAGATTCACGTCGATGACCCGGTCGGTGCAATCTCCGTACACGGCGTCTGCGGAGCATTTGGTACGATTCTGCTGGGCCTTTTCCACACTGAGAAGGGGATTTTCTATGCTCTCGATAAAGTTGCCGCGCTCAAATTTCTCGGCGTACAAATTTTAGGTGTGGTATCTGTCTTTGCATGGTGTGTTGTGACGGGGCTCATCCTGTTTAGCATCCTGAAAGCTACGCTGATGTTACGAGTTTCCGAGGAAGAGGAAATAGAAGGATTAGATTTTGGTGAACACGGCGCTTCTGCGTATCCCGATTTCCAGGTGACAGCAATGCGCTAATGCCACAAATTTAAGGAGGCAAAAGATGTATAAAGTCAGTACTGCTAGGAACTTTGCTACAGGGCGAAGTGAGCTTTCATGGTATTGGTATCTTGCGCTTGTTTGCATGTTGATGATTGTGAGTAACGCCGGAGTAGTGGCTCAAGAAGCGGAGGTTAAAGGATATATGCGAGTTGATACAGATGCGTTGGGAACCCAGCTCTGGTTCGGTGCAACACATACGCTTGCCGGTCTTGACATTGGGTCAGATATTTATGTGACAGGTACTGCAGGTGAATTTGATATCGGCCCCTCGTTCGCAGTTGGCCCCGCGTCTTTGTTGCCAATGGCTGGGATTGTGTTTGATTATGAAACGACGAACGTAACGACTTTAGTCGTTCCTCAGCTTTTTACTATCTTGGATTTGGGAGAATCAGGTTTGTATTTTGAGTCATGGATACAACTCTTCTTGAATTCTCCTTTCGATGAAAAAGGTGAAGATTCTTTCTACACCCGTAACTTCTTGTTATATTCCCTCAGTGATACCATCTCCATCGGGCCACAAGTAGAAATAACCGTCGGGCTTGGAGATAAATCGGAGTTAACCAACTTGCCCATTGGTGGAAGGATTAACCTCGGTTATGGGGAAAACAACACACTCGGCGTCTTTTTAGGATACGAAACCCAAAAAGCCGACGATGTGGACGGTATTACCGGACGAATGACCTTCGTCCGTACCTGGTAAAATTTCCGACCCAAAATATGATTAAGAGTTTAAAATGAAAGATTTTCATCCACAGATTACAGCCTTTTGTTGTCATAATGCTATCTATTCTGAGGAAGACTTGACAGAGCGCCGAAGATTGCAATCTCCATCGAATGTTAAAGTCATTGAAATGCCCTGTAGCGGAAAAACAGAGGTCATATATCTGCTTAAAGCGTTGGAATCAGGCGCGGACGGGGTTTATGTCGTCGGTTGTCCGGAAGGTGAATGCCGTTTCTTAGAAGGCAATCTGAGAGCTAAGAAAAGAGTTAAGTATACACAGCAATTGTTGGATGAGATAGGCATCGAAAAAGACAGAATTCAGATGTATAATCTGTCTGCTTCGATGAAGGAAAAGTTTCAAAAAGTGGCGACTGAAATGATTGAAAAGATTAGAAATATAGGACCAAGTCCGGTCAACAAGGTAAAAGAGCAAGAGAGTGAAACGTAAAACGTAATGCGTAATACGTAATACGTAAAAATAATTGAGGGTGTTGCATAACTAAGATTACCACGTGGTTTACGCAAGTAAACCCGTCCTCAGAAACACAGAGGACACAGAGTAAAACGTGGTTATTGGCGCAGATACTGATTTGTCCAAGAGCCCAAAATGAATTATGCAACAGTCGTATTACGCATAAGGTGTTGACTAAAAATGCGAACTTTACGCATAGCAATGGCTCAGATAAATTCTTCTGTAGGCGACCTAACTGGCAATACACGCAAAATCTTGGGATTCATAAATCGAGCGAAAGATATCGGCGCCGAACTGATTACTTTCCCGGAGCTATCAATCACCGGTTATCCGCCCGAGGATTTGCTGTTGAAGCCGGATTTCATAGATGCCAATCTTGCCTGTTTACAGGAAATTGTAGACGCTTCCCAGGATATCACTGTCGTTGTCGGGTTTGTCGACGCGGTTGATGATATCTACAACGCCGCCGCCGTCATTCACAATCGAAAACTAGAGGGTATTTACCACAAAACGTTTTTGCCCAACTACGGTGTTTTCGATGAAAACAGATATTTTCAGGCAGGAACGGAACCGCTAGTTTTCACCCTCAATGACGTTACCGTGGGCGTCAACATCTGCGAAGATATCTGGTATCCTCAAGGTCCAATGAACGTAGAGGCGCTCGCCGGCGGGGCTGAAATGATTGTGAACATCTCCGCTTCGCCGTATCACGCCGGCAAAGGCGAATTCCGCAAGAGAATGCTCGCCACGCGAGCGGCGGATAATGTCGTCATCGTCGCTTTCAATAACCTGGTCGGCGGACAGGACGAATTAGTGTTTGATGGCAATGGCATGGTCTTTTCCCAAAACGGAGAACTTATCGCTTTGGGCAAACAGTTCGAAGAAGATTTGATTGTCGCAGATTTGGACATCGACGCTGTCTTCCGCAAAAGACTTCATGACCCAAGACACCGAAAAGAGAAGCTTGAATCGATGAAATCTGACGCCTCAGTTAAGAAAATTGAACTTCCAAGTCTTGACATAGAAAGAAATAATCCTACGTTACCTATCATCAAAATCTCTTCAATGGGCCATCTTGAAGAGATATACAACGCTTTAGTTCTGGGAACGCGAGATTATGTGCGGAAAAATGGCTTTGAAAAGGTACTTATCGGGCTCAGCGGCGGGATAGATTCTTCTTTGACAGCGACAATTGCTGTGGATGCGTTAAGCAAAGAAAACGTCATCGGCGTAACCATGCCGTCTCAATACTCTTCGGAGGAGACAAAATCCGACGCGGAACGGCTTGCTGATAATCTCAGCGTCAAATTGATTACTATTCCAATCATCGACGTATTTGAATCATATCTGCATTCGTTTTCTGAAGTATTTCAGGGATTAGAAACTGACATCACCGAAGAGAACATTCAAGCGCGCATCCGCGGGAATATACTGATGGCGCTGTCAAATAAATTCGGCTGGCTGGTGTTGACAACGGGCAACAAAAGCGAAATGAGCGTCGGATATTGCACTCTCTATGGCGACATGGCGGGTGGATTTGCGGTTATCAAAGATGTTCCCAAAACTCTCGTTTACCAATTATCGGAATACAGAAATTCTATCGAAGAGGATGAACTAATTCCGCAAAGCGTTATCGAAAGAGCGCCGTCAGCGGAATTGAGACCCGACCAGAAAGATGTCGATTCACTGCCGCCTTATGAAATCCTCGACCCTATCTTACAAGCTTATGTCGAGGAGGACAGAAGCCGAAGCGAAATTGTCCAGATGGGATTTGATGAAGAGGTTGTCAAAAAGGTCATCCTTCTGGTGGATAGAAATGAATACAAGCGCCGTCAGGGACCGCCGGGGATAAAGATAACCCCGCGCGCGTTCGGCAAAGACCGTAGATTGCCCATAACTAACAGATATGACTCTGCACAAATTCGGAGGGAAAAGCAACCGTAATAAATCTCGAGTTCTCTTATTGCTTTATCGAGATATATCTGCTTATGATGCGTAACTTGTGTAAAGCTATTCATATTTGATTTGCTCCTTTAGGACTCTCATCTTATGGACTCTGAAAATTCCTCAGAAGAATATATCTAATTTTGATTTTATTGTCAAGGACAAAATTAAGAAGATATTCTCATGCCGCAAAAATATCACATAAATCCGAAGCCGACTCTTCCCAGATTCACTCCCATCGGCAAATATGGGACAATTGATTGGATGGAGGGTTGTTTAGGGTGTTTGAAATGCGTAAAGAAACACTCGTGCGTTTACGAAAATTATGATAAACAGACATCCTTCGTCCAAAAGATGAAATCCGTAGAATATCTTTATCTTTGTAAAAACTGTCTAAGGTGTGTACAGGAATGCACCAAAGGCTTGCTTCAACGCGTTATAAATCCCGAATACAGTTGGTTGGGCGATTCATACTGGACGCCGGAGATGATTCTAAGCACCTGGTATCAAGCCGAAACAGGCAAGATACCCGTCTCCGGTGGCGGCTATCGAGGACCTTTTGTGGAGGAAGGCTTTGATGAAATCTGGACGGATATGTCTGAGATTGTGCGTCCTACCCGCGATGGCATACATGGCAGGGAATATATCAGCACTGCGGTAGATTTGGGTCGGAAATTAACCGCGCTTAGATTCGATGCCAATAACGCGCTGATATCTAATGCTCCGCCGTTTATCAGTATTCCCATTCCGCTCATCTTTAATATTCTACCATTCGGCGACCTGAGTCAAACCGTGCTTTTGAGTATGGCGCAAGCGGCGTCAGAGGTCGGCGCATTTATGATAATTAAAGCGGAAGATTACTTTGATGAACTAAATCCGCATCTGAAAAATCTCATTCCGCTGCTTGAAGTGGAATCGATAGACGAATATAAAGAAATCATCAAAGAAGCCAAAATTGCTGAATTCATCCCCCTTAATAAAGGGGGCCAGGGGGTTGTCTTCTATACCGATAAAATTATGGAAGATATCCAGCGCGCCAAACGGATAAATCCCGGACTGATTGTTTCGATAAGGCTTCCGATGAATAAAAACACAGATTATCTTGTCGATGAATTGGCTCGCTCAGGCGCTGAAATTATCCACCTCTGCGCGGATTATCACGGTAATGAGTTGGACGGTTCAAACCCAAGGTTCATCAAAGATGTCATCCGCGGTGTCCATCTGCGCTTGGTTGAAGCGTCCATCCGCGATGAGGTGACAATCATCGCCAGTGGTGGCATCGCTTTAGCGGAACATCTGGCAAAAATAATCATCTGCGGCGCGGATTTAGCTGCCATCGACCTGCCGTTGCTCATCGCTCTGGAATGCCGACTCTGCAAGAACTGTCTTAACAACTTGCCCTGTCCGGTTGAGATTCACAACGTCACCCCAGAATACGCTGTGCCGAGAATAGCCAACCTCATAGGGGCATGGCATAGCCAGTTAATCGAAGTGCTGGGGGCTATGGGGTTACGTGAGGTCAGAAGACTGCGGGGAGAAGTCGGACGAGCGATGTTTTATGAAGACCTTGAGAGGGAAACGTTCGGAATTCGTATTTCGTGATGCGTGAAACGTGAAAATCGGTTCTCTTCAGTTATATGGGAAAAAGGCAGGCTTAAAACAGTATAAGACATCAGAGGCGCAAGTGCGATGATTTCGTGGTGACTTCAGAGTTCACGCCTTCTAAGAAAGGTGAATATTATGAAAATTAGATTAGAAGACAGACCAGACTACGTAGAAATCAGAGAAGCGCCGTCGCGCTTTAGAAATCCAATTGGCAAATACAAAGTCCGAAGAAGTTTGGATTGTATCAATTGTGGGACTTGCGCGAAGTTATGTCCTTATGGGGTACATGTAATGCACCAATCCGGCAAACGCGTTTCGCGTCCCAAGGACTATAAATGTATCGGTTTTGAATGTCAGAACAAGCCCTTCTATTGTATCGATAAATGTCCGGTGAATGCGCTTTCTCTGGCAATAAATCCGATATATGAGACGTTCGGCGATTACCGCTGGACGGCGGATCTGATTCTCTCGACCTGGGCGCAGGCGGAGACGGGGAAATTTCCTCACGTCGATTTGGAATACCGCACGGGTAGGTCCGGCGGCGGTTTTGATAGATTGAGATTTAATTTCCCAAAAGAGAGGAATTGGGAAGAATTCGGAATTAAAAAAACAATTCCGAATTCCGAGGAAGTTTCCACAAGCATTGACCTTAACAGGCGAAAAGATGGACGCCCCGAAATTACAATAGATATACCGATATACGGCGGAGGAATGTCTTACGGCTCCGTGAGCTTGCCGACGATGCTCGCCCGGGCGAAAGCGGCGATGGCCTGGAATACCTTCACCTGCACGGGCGAAGGAGGCTATCCCGATGATTTGAAACCTTACGACGACCATGTAATAACGCAGGTCGCAACGGGTTTATTCGGTGTAAGAGAGGAGACAATTCAGCGAGTGCGCATAGTTGAATTCAAATACGCGCAGGGTGCCAAGCCCGGTTTGGGTGGACATCTGTTAGGCGATAAAGTCACAAAGGATGTAGCTCGAATGCGAGAAGCGGTCGCCGGCAGCGCACTGTTTTCGCCTTTTCCTTTCCACAGCGTCTACTCAGTGGAAGACCACAAGAAGCACGTCGATTGGATAAAAGAGGTTAATCCTAAAGCTTTAGTCGCGGTCAAAGTTTCGACTCCCACTGATGTTGACATGGTCGCCGTCGGCAGCTATCACGCCGGCGCGCATATCATTCACATCGACGGCAGTTACGGCGGAACAGGAGCGGCGCCGGACATCGCCAAAAAGAACATCGCTATGCCTGTCGAATATGCCATCCCGAAAGTTCATCGCTTTCTCTTGGAGGAAGGCATCCGCGATGAGATAGTTTTGGTCGCCAGCGGAGGCTTGCGGACAGCTTACGATGTCGCCAAAGCCATCGCACTCGGCGCCGATGCTGTCGTCATCGGCACCGCAGAATTGGTCGCATTGGAATGCATTCGCTGCGGCAACTGTGAGAGCGGACGCGGCTGCGCCAGAGGCATAGCTACAACTGACCCAGAGCTATCGGACTTAATCGAAATGGAATGGGGCGCTCAACGGATTATCAACCTCTACGCCGCATGGAGAAGCCAACTTGTGGACATACTCAGAAGATTCGGCATGACCAGCATAAAACAGTTGCGAGGGAGAACTGATTGTTTGATTTATCAGAAGTGATGTTAAACTTTCAGAGCGGAGATGCGCAGAAATTCCCCATGATAGAATCTTCATATGAGCCGAAGTCGCAAGTCGAAGATACCAAGAATCGGTGTGGAGTGAAACGACATCACGGTATCGGATACTTCGAACTACAGATGATCTTCAGAATTGTTGCCAATCCTGCTACAATCTTCAGAATTGAGGACGGGTTTACTTCGTAAACCACTTCCGCGGTCGAATTTGTTACCGCTAATGGTGAAACTATCGCTGTGCTGACCCTCAACCAGGATTCAATACGCCTGCTAAGAGGCAGAGAAATTCTTCATGTTCGAGAAATAGTGCAGGCAGCATCGTAAAATATACGAGGTAAAGAATTTACCTGAAGAATACTTCCCTTCGGGACCTAAATTTTCTGCATTTTAACGATTTGCGTTTTACAGTACCTTTAGCTTGAGGAGGGATATCCTTATGAATAACATAAAACCTCCCATAAAAACCTTTACTTTTATAAAATTTGCGCCCACAGATGGACATAAAAGTATAGGTTTTGAATTTCCTCTTTTAGGTGAAGGCGATCAGATGTGGCGTCAAAAAATTTTTCTTCAACAGCACGGCTTTGAAATCGGATGGGCAGATAGATATCCCGCCCTGAAAACACGCAGGGACTTTTACGAAGCGGTAAAGCTCATTTATGAACATCAAGTTGATGGCTGGTGGCTTTACAAAGACCTTTTAATACAGATGGGTATATTTTATGATGACGCGGAATTTATACAAGCTCTTAATAACTTCATCGTTAAAGAGAGGGCGAAACTATCGAGACTCTTATGAAAGCGCTATTCAAGAATCTGTGAAAATATAGAGGTACAAAATGATAGAAAAAATACTACATTCTCGAAAAAAACTTTTGAAAGACCTGCCGTTGTTGCCGCCCATCAAAGGCGAAGAAGAGGGCGGATGTGGAGTTACAGGATTTGCTTGTAATATTCAAGTCAGCGGAAGACATATTTTTGAGCCTTCAATTCAGATGCACAACCGCGGCAACGGAAAAGGCGGAGGTATCGCGGCAGTGGGATTATCAGCGGGACAACTCGGCGTTTCACAGGAAATTCTCGAGCAGGATTACTTGCTTCAAATAGCTTTGCTGGATGCGGACGCCCGACAAGAGGTGGAAAATGGATGTATTCTGCCTTTTTTGGATGTTCACAAAGCTGAAAAAGTTCAAACGGTAGAGGATTTCCGAGACATCGAAGGTCTGGAGACAAAACCTCCCGATGTCTGGCGCTATTTTGTCCGCGTCAAGCCCGATGTGCTGAAAGATTTTATAGAAAAGAACCATTTACAAGACATAGAGACCAGAAAAG
>DTYX01001106.1 GCA_012961655.1 Candidatus Poribacteria bacterium | reverse complement strand
GGGATTGGCGTTGAATGTCCCAGGATGTGGCATTTTTTTGTTTGATTTCCATTCTGGGTCTTTGCGATTTTCCAGTAGTTCCATGATATCGTTCCGTCCTGCAACTGCGCCGCCAGGTAATCCGCCAGCTAGAATCTTCGCCAGCGTTGTTAAATCCGGCGTAACGTTATAATATTCTTGCGCGCCACCAGGGGCGACACGGAATCCCGATATAACTTCATCGAAAATCAATATCACGCTGTATCTGCTGGTGACTTCACGTAACTGTTTCAGAAATTCCCCGCCCGTCGGGATGGTTCCGAAGCCCCCGCCTGTTGGCTCGATTATGACGCCGGCGATATCGTTATCCGTCTGCAGAGTTTTTTCAACCGCTTCGATATCGTTGGGTGGGCGGATAACCGTCGTATCGACCACCTCCTTGATAATACCGGGAGGCGGTGTTTCATAGGGCGGATTCGCCCCCAGAATAACCTGGTCGTGCCAGCCGTGGAAATGCCCGGCAAACTTCAACAGCTTGTTTTTCCCAGTAAATGTGCGCGATAGCCTGATAGCCATAAGCGTGGCTTCCGTGCCCGAACTGGTGAAACGGACTTTTTCGGCAGAGGGGACCATATCGATAACTAGTTCTGCCCACTCAACTTCTTTCCGATGACACGCGCCTAAATGAGTCCCCAAGGCGACTTGCTCGGTTACAGCTTTGACAACTTCCTCTCGGCCATGCCCCAGCAATAATGCACCGTGTCCCGACCAATAGTCGATGTATTCCCTGCCATCCACATCCCATTTCTTTGACCCTTTGGCTCTTTCAACATAAATAGGATACGGCTGCAGATACCTGCCATCGTGGGTGACACCGTTTGGGAAAAGAGTGGACGCTTTTTGGTATAACTTTCGTGAATTGGGAAACGCATTTTCATACATATCTAATAGACTATAATCTTCTGATGCCATGAATATTTATCTCCTTCAAAATAGAAATTAGCGCAAGCATCTCACTTGCGGACAATCTTAGCGGTGAAAGATTTCGGCAGCGGACAATCATCTAATTCTCCAATGAGATTTTTCCGATTGAGCCTTGATGCTTCCCCAGACATTAGCTAATTTGCCCGATGTGGAAACAGCAGTTGCTGTTTCACGTAGACCTTGTTTCATGATAGTATTAATCTCATTTTCAGTCAGAGCCACATTGAAAAGACCTACATCATCCATGATACCTTCGTTAAAGAGCCATATTCCGACAATGGCTTTTGGGTCGATTTTGGCGTAGCTTTTGACGATTAAGCTTACACATACTAATAAGCTGAATCTTGCCACTAAAATTTTCATTTTCATTATCTCCTATTTTTATTCGGTTATCCCGAAAGTTGCGGAATTATCTTGCGGGACATCCAATTTTTCGATTATCGTCTCGACATCCTTTATGCAATCCTCAACGTCCCTTATAATTAGAGCATTTTTCTGAGTATCCACCGCAATTTTAGCATGCTCTGATGAGAAACTTTTTATCACATTGACAATCATCTCCGCGTCGAGATGCCTCAACGTGAAGATGGCCAATCTGGTGTGCATTGCAACCCAGTGATGATGTTCCGCCGCTTCGGCGATGAGGCGTCGTTTCAGTTCCAGTTGATTCTTTGTCACTGCAACCGCATTTTTTTCACGTTCCAGTTCTGCGTTGACATTGGCCAAATCGACAGCCAACCCGCGGCGAATATCAGCCTCCTGTACCTGACGTGACTGTTCAATTCGAGCAGTTTCGATAACGCCATTCTTCTCAATATCTCGCGTTTGCACCTCTTGTTCTTGTGCAATCCGAGCTCTCTCAACGTGTAAAGTGCGTTCGATGTCCCGTTCTTTGACAGCTTGTTCTTGCGCAATTCTCGCCGTTTCGACAATCAGGTTTTTCTGAATCTCCGCTTCTTGAACCTGCCGAGTCTGGTCAATCTGGGCAGTTTCAATCACAAGGTTCTTCTCAATATCCCGTTGTCGAACAGTTTGTTCTTGAGCTATTCTCGCTTTCTCAACCTGCAATGTTCTCTCAATATCCCGTTCTTTGACTGCTTGTTCCTGGGCTATCCTTGCAGTTTCGACAAACATCGTCTTCTCTATATCCCTCTCCTGAACAATTTGTTCTTGAGAGATTCTCGCTTTTTCCACTTCCCGTTTCATCTCATATTCACGCTGCTTCACCGATTGCTCCATCTGATACTGGAACTTGGTGGTTTCCGCTTGCTGTTCGGCTGAAAAGGTAATAATGTTTCGTTGCTGTTCGGCTTGTTTATAAGCGAGATTCTGTTCCAAATCCAGTTTTTCTTTCTCAGCGTTGACATCTATCTCTTTGACAGCAACCTCTTGGTCCATTCGAAGTTTTTCTGTTTCCACCGCCATCGCTGTTGTAATCGCTGTAATTGCTCGGATACCTTGCGCGTCAAATTGGTTCTCAGGGTTAAGGGTTTCTACTGGAGTTTGATTGACCCTGGTGATGACGACATTTTCGAGCAGTAAGCCGTTCTCTTCCAGAAGATTATCCCCTATGGCTTCCTGTACAGCATCAGCAAGCTCATGACGCTTTTGAATCAAATCTTTAATTTCTATTTGCGCGGCGACAGCTCGAAGAGCCCCGTCCAATTTGCCTTCAATCAATTCGGTCAACATCTCTGGCGAAAGTGTTTTATCCCCAAGGACTTGACCCGCTGTAAGGACACCTTTTTCGTTAGGTTGCACTCTCATGTAAAAAACAGATTCAATGTCAGCCCGGTTGAAGTCTAAGGTAGTAAGGGCATCTTGGGTTTCACGGATTATCACTATCTTCATCAAATTAAGTGAAATCTCCTTGACTTCATGAATATCGGGATTATACCATATTCCACCTCCGATTGCTACTCTTGCGCCTCCGTCACCTGTTCTTATAAGCGCTCGATTAGCCATCGGTTTTATATATACATAGCCTTCACCTGGCGGCTTCGGTTCAAATTTTTCCTTTTCTGACATTTTTTACCCCCTCACTTACCGGCGCCTCAGCTACATCAGCCCTTCCCTTCTAGCCAGGTAAGATAGCAATGCAAAATCCAGAGGCGTGGATGTATTAAAGACGTTATAATCAATGGCTTTCATACTACATTCAGATTCCATTTTGCCGGTGAATTCATTAATCTGCTTCAAGTAGCCATCCCTTATGACTTCAGGGCGTGTCACAATCTCTTCATTGGTTTCCATGTCCACGAACCGCATCAGACGTTCAAATTTAAAATCGACTTCTTGATGGTCGAAGATATTGAATACAACAACTTCATGTCCATCGTAGCGCAAATGGGCTAATCCATCCATCACTGTTTCCACAACCTCATTGATAGGGCGTTCCGTGTACTTATCGTACAGGTCGGAGATGAGAATTATCAAACCGCGCTTACTCAATCGGTCTGCGATACTGTGCAGCGATTCGGCAATAGAGCCATGCTCTCCCGGTTCAATCTTTTCCAATGCTACCAAGATATCGTGCAGATGCGCTGTACTGCTTTTGGCGGGGAAAAATTCGTTCAGTGATTCGTCGAAATGGACGAACCCCACAGCATCACGCTGTCGTATCATAAAATATGCTAACGACGCTGTCAGAAATGAACCGTATTCCAACTTGGTCAAGCCGTCAGATTTATAACCCATCGAACCGCTGGTATCCAACAACAGATAGCAATTTAAATTAGTCTCTTCTTCGAATTGCTTGACATAGTACCTATCCGTCCGCGCAAATACTTTCCAATCGATGTACCTAAGCTCATCGCCGGGCATGTACGGACGATATTGCGCAAACTCGACGCTGAAACCATGATACGGACTTTTGTGCAGACCTGAAATAAAACCTTCAACGACGAATTTAGATATTAACTCCATATTCGCAATCTTCGCTAAAATATTGGGGTCTAAAAATCTACGCCCAGGTTGTTTTTGCATGGAGAACTCCTTCTACTTCTATGGATTTTTAGAAATGGCTCATATAGTAAAACGTAATACGTAATACGTAAAAATTACGC
>DTYX01001105.1 GCA_012961655.1 Candidatus Poribacteria bacterium | reverse complement strand
TCCTCATTTTAACGATTTGCGTTTGACAGTACCAAAATAGGAAGGGGGTTTATGAATAATGAAAACCTTGGTAACCAGGCTATTATGCATAGCCTTGTTCATCATTGGTTCGATTTTTGTCGCTCAAAGCTTTGCCAAAATTGACCCAGAAACTGCTGTTGGCATCTGGTTATTTAATGAAGCCACAGGGAAAGTAGCCGCCGATTCTTCAGGCAATGGCAATAAAGGCAAGATAATCGGAGCTGAATTGGTGGACGGTAAGTTCGGAAAAGCCCTAAGGTTCGATGGCAATGACAACTGCGTTGAAGTACAGAACTCAGATTCTCTTAACCCCGAAGAACAGATTTCAATCGTCATGTGGGTTTATCCTGATGCTGGACAGAACTGCGATGGTAACAATAACTGGCGTTTTCTGGTCAGCAAGGGAGGATGGGGAAGCTACCATCTGATTTGGGAATCCGATTGGGGCGCTAACGAAATCGGATGGACCTTAAAGATTGGAGGAGCTGATAAGAGATTGTGGACGAACACTGGCGCTTCCCCGGAAAAGTGGACACATCTGGGCTTTACATATCATTTTAAGGATGGCTCTACAGTGCATGTAAACGGGGAACAGCAAGCCGGCAAAAGCGCGCAGGGACCTGTCAATGGCCCTATTACCACAAATCCCGGCGTCCTGAAGATAGGTGGAGGTTCGAACAAAGGTTGTCCGAATGGGTCAGGTTACTTCGGCGGTATCATCGATGAGGTGGCTATATTTAACGTAACTCTGGCGCCGGAAGAGATCGAAGATATTATGAACAAGGGATTAGAAAAAGCAGTAGGTTCAACTGCTGTCTCTTCTAATGGTAAACTTGCCAACACCTGGGCAAGCATCAAGGAGAACTAAAAAATCCATTAAAACAAGATAAGCTCTGTAGGATTCTTAAAAGGCGAGAAGCAATTTTGTCGTCTTTGACCATTTAGGTAACTTAAGGAAATTGCACTAATGAATCGAAATAACCCCTCGGCAATCGCGATAACTCTGACGAAAGGGATTCCAAGCTCAATCTTAAAAATTGCAGGAGTAACAACCTTTGTAATATTGACATCTGTCAGCGCAAAGGTAAAAATTCCGCTGCCATTTACACCAGTCCCCATAACATTGCAGGTGTTTTTCGTATTGCTTTCCGGTTCCGTATTGGGAAGTAGTTTAGGGGCTTTATCACAAGGAATATACGTCTTCTTGGGATTGATTGGCTTGCCCGTATGGGCGGGTGAAGGGAGCGGTTGGCGGTATCTTCTCGGTTCCACTGGCGGCTATCTTGTCGGCTTTATAGTCGCCGCTTATGTGGTCGGCATTCTCACCTCAAAGAGAGATTCGAAAATCGGCAATATCTTCTTTCCTTTAGTTGGTTACGGCGTTGGCGTAATTCTAATCTATGGACTCGGTTGTTTATGGCTGGCAATCTGGGCGAATCTATTCAATGGATTGTCCTGGAATGTCGCAACCGTTGTCCAAAAAGGCGCGTTGCCGTTTATCGCGGCAGATACTCTGAAAGCATTTGCCGCGGTACTAGTTTTGTGGATGGGACGAAGAATTCGGAATTAAAAAACAATTCCGCTTTCCGAAAACCGAATTCTTTTTATCAGCGGCTATGAAAGGAGTTTCAATGTTGGAGAAAAAATTAGAGGATTTAAAGCGGATATTAAAATCGATGGAAAGCGTTGTGATAGCCTTCTCAGGCGGAGTTGATAGCACTTTTTTATCCAAAATCGCTTTTGATGTTTTAAAGGACAAAACGCTGGCGGTAACCGCCACATCCGCTACCTATCCGCAAGCGGAATTTGAGGAAGCAAAGAAACTGGCCAAAGAGATTGGCATTAAACATGAAATTATAGTATCAGAGGAATTAGATATACCTGAGTTCGCTTCAAATCCCATCAATAGATGTTACCATTGCAAAAGCGAGCTCTTCTTCAAATTGAAAGAAGTAGCTGAACGAGACGGATTTAAGCATGTAGTCGATGGTTCTAATTTCGATGATGTGAATGACTACCGCCCTGGAATGCAAGCAGCTAAGGAGTTAGGCGTAAGAAGTCCGCTTAAAGAAGCGCAGCTGACGAAGGCAGATATTAGAGAATTATCTAAGCAGGTGAATCTACCAACCTGGAATAAACCGTCCTTCGCTTGTCTGGCTTCGCGCTTTCCTTATGGAAGCAATATTACGCGTGAAAAACTTACCACCATCGATAAGGCTGAACAATTTTTGAGAGAATTAGGCATTCGACAGCTACGCGTTAGACATCATGACCAGATTGCGCGCATTGAAGTTTCAGCAGAAGACATGGCAAAATTTGTCGAGGATGGAGTAAGGGAACGGATAGTGAAACAGTTTAAAGAATTGGGCTATACATATGTTACTCTCGACCTCGGCGGATACAGAATGGGGAGTATGAACGAACCGCTCGATTCAGTTTAAGTATTAGGTATTTGGACAGAATCGCCAGACTTCGGAAGTCTAAATTGGGGAAATAATGATGATAGGACGAGGATACGAAATAAAGAAGACACAAAATTTGGATGATGTGTTGGAAAACCTTTTGCTGACTTATAACAAAGCTGACCCAGCGGTTCACGAAGTAAGCGCTGAGCAAAGCGAAGCCGAGAACCAGCGAAGGCGCCAGTTCGAGGCTGAACGAAGTGAACAGGATACTATAGCTATACACTCCAAGCTGCCATCAAACGAAGAGATTACCAAGCTTTGCATAAGCCTGGAAGAGATTCTGTTTCCAGGTTATAGGACAGAGGTTTTGAATGGAGATGCTAGATTTAAATTGCTGCTGGGAAAGACACTGGACGAAATTTATGATATTCTGTATGACCAGGTGAGTAAAAGCTTGCCATTCAGATGGCTCGGCGAGTATACTAAGACGAAAAAATCGCTTATTTCTCGCGAGATTGAGTCGGAAACAGAATTTATTGTAAATACAATACTGGAGAAGCTATCGTGCATCCGTGAACTTATAAAGAAAGACGTTTTGGCCGCTTACAACGGTGACCCAGCCGCGATGAGTTACGCGGAGATAATTTTGAGTTATCCGGGTCTGCGGGCTGTTGCTATTTACAGAATTGCCCATGAACTATACGAACTCGATGTTCCCTTAATTCCCCGCATGATGACAGAATATGCCCATTCTGAGACCGGTATCGACATCCATCCTGGCGCGCAAATTGGCGAGAGTTTCTTTATCGACCATGGCACTGGTGTTGTAGTAGGTGAAACATGCCGAATTGGTAATAGAGTCAAAATTTATCAGGGAGTAACCTTGGGAGCTAAGAGCTTCCCGCTAGACGCGGATGGAAATCCTATTAAAGGAATAAAACGACATCCAGATATCGAAGATGATGTCATCATCTACGCCGGAGCCACTATTCTAGGCGGAGATACTGTCATTGGAAAAGGTTCGGTGATAGGAGGTAACGTCTGGGTAACGGAGAGTATACCACCGTATAGCGTTGTCATTCAGAAGCATGCCGAAATAGAGATCAGAAACGCGGATAGTAAGACAAAGGTGGCATAAACACTATTTCGGAGGAAGAAAAGTCAATCAAAAACCCGTTTTCTCAAAGAAAACGGGTTTCTGGGCATTTG
>DTYX01001104.1 GCA_012961655.1 Candidatus Poribacteria bacterium | reverse complement strand
GTCTGTCGCAGCTTTTGGCGGGACAGAGCCACGCCGCTACGGATAAATGCTGCTATCACCTTTGAGAATTTGTATTTTAGATAAAAAAATGTTTGACAAAAGTGAGCTAAAAAGTTATCATTTAAATCCTAGGAAATAAAATAACAGGGAGGGTTTAGTTATTTTATCAATATCACAAAGAGCGAAAGATGTTCCTGTATCAGCTACAATGGCGATATCCACCAAAGCGCGGCAGATGCGTTCAGAAGGGCTCGATGTAGTGGATTTTGGCGTGGGCGAACCTGACTTTGATACGCCCAATTATATTAAAGAAGCAGCAATCGCTGCGGTTAAAGAAGGATTTACAAAATATACTCCTCCTTCAGGAATACCTGAGTTGAAAGCGGCGATTGTCGAAAAATTCAGAAGAGACAACAACTTGGAATATACTCCCGCGCAAATTGCGGTATCCTGCGGAGCAAAGCATTCAATCTATAATATCTTACAAGCAGTTTGTGACCCGGGCGATGAAGTTATTTTTGCCGCGCCCTATTGGGTCAGTTATATCGAAATGGTAAAACTCGCAGGCGGTAAACCTGTAATTATTGAAACTTCTCCCGCGGAGAATTACTGCATGTCACCTGAGAGCATTGAAAAAGCGGTTACGGAAAAAACGAAGGTTTTAATCCTTAATACTCCAAGTAATCCAACAGGTACAGTTTATGATTTGGAGGGGTTGAGAGGAGTTGCTGAACTTGCTGTGAAAAATAAATTTTATGTCATCTCCGATGAGGTCTATGAGAAGCTGATGTATGATGGTCGCAGGCATTATAGCATTGCCATGCTGGGGGATGGCATCAAAAACATAACTATCACAGTCAATGGCGTATCTAAAACTTATGCGATGACAGGTTGGCGTATCGGTTATGCGGCTGGGCCGGAGGATGTTATTGACGCTGTAACACGGATACAAAGCCACAATACATCCAATCCCACGTCTATTTCTCAACGAGCGGCTCTGCAGGCGTTGACCGGGCCGCAGGATGATGTGGAGACGATGCGCGCCGAATTTGAAGAACGGCGCGATTATATCGCCAGCCGATTCGATGAAATAGAAACGGTGTCTTACGTTAGACCACAGGGAGCATTTTACATCTTCCCAGATGTATCGACAAATTATGGCAAAACATTTAAAGAAAAACGTATTGAAAACTCAATGCATCTTGCTGATTATCTATTGGGGGAAGCACAAGTCGCCGTCGTCCCTGGATGCGCCTTTGGCTATAATAATTGCATACGGCTCTCGTTTGCGACATCTGTTGAAAAAATCGGAACAGGATTGAATAGAATCAAACAAGCGCTGTCTAATTTGAAATGAGAATGAAGGAGGCAATATGGCACGAGAAGCTCAATCTGAGCAAATCCAGCGGCAAATTAAATTACCATTTGGGGAAGCGGTGCGAATTAGTTTTCAGAGTCTAAAGATTAGATTTGGCCGTTCTATTATTACAACATCTGGTATTCTGCTGGGTATAGCTTTCTTCGTTTCAGTAATGGTAAATTCGCAAGTTACCATGACGATGAAAGAAGCTATGGGACAGGACGCCATAGACGTTTTTGCGTCAGAACAAGAGACAACTGAAGGCGTTTCAGCCCAAGAAATTTGGTTGGTTACCATGTCACTTATTGTTTGCGTGGTGGGAATCGCTAATGCCATGCTGATGGCTGTGACAGAGCGATTCCGAGAAATCGGCACAATGAAATGTTTAGGCGCGCTGGATAGGTTCGTTGTGGAATTATTCCTGTTAGAATCGGGATTTCAAGGTTTAGCGGGAGCTGTCGTTGGTGCTCTGTTGGGCACTTTATTCACTGTTCTTTTCAATCTGAAAAATTATGGGCTCGACCTATTCTGGAATTTCCCGCTATGGCAGACACTGGCGATTATCGGCGTTGCCTGTATCATCGGCATGCTTCTTGCCGTCATAGGAGCAGCAGGGCCAGCATACCAGGCGGCCAAAATGCCACCGGCTGAAGCAATGAGAGTTGAAGTATAACAATAAGAGACCTGTTTTCCCGGAGAAAACGGGTTTCTGGCGACAAAGGAGATATCAATGGCAGATTTAACAGTCAAAACAGAAGGCGTTATAAAAGAATATCGGATGGGAAATAATGTTCTGCAAGCGCTAAAGGGAATTGATATAGAGATAGAACGAGGCGAATATATCTCTCTTATGGGACCGTCAGGTTCAGGCAAAACAACTTTATTTAACATGATTGGCGCGCTTGATAGAGCGACCGCGGGCAAAGTTTACATCGATGGGCAAGATATGTCTCGGCTTGACCAGCACCAGGTTGCCTGGCTGAGATGTAACAAAATCGGTTATATTTTTCAATCCTTTAATTTGCTTCCAGTCATGACGGCTCTTGAAAATGTTACTCTCCCAATGATCTTTGCTGGACTTTCTGTGAAAGAACGGAATGAAAAAGGCGCGAAATTATTAGAACGCGTTGGCTTGGGAGAACGGCTGCATCATAAACCCGATGAGCTCTCTGGTGGACAACGCCAACGAGTGGCCATCGCCAGAGCGTTAGCTAATGGGCCGAGCATCATTTTAGCGGATGAACCCACCGGAAACCTAGATATGAAAACTGGTCACGATATTATCAATTTGTTAAAAGAGATGAATCGGGAAAACAACGTCACTGTAATCTCTGCAACCCACGATTTAAAAATGATCGATGTTTCAGATCGAATAATCTATATTCGAGACGGATTAGTCGAACGGATTAGGTCGCGTGATGAAATCGATATGCGTGTGGGTGCAATTCATTAACAGCTTATGAGAGTTATTGCCGGAAAATTTAAGGGTAGACAGATTGTAGCGCCAAAGGGGATGGATGTCAGACCTCTTTCCGACCGGGTGAAAGAATCGCTCTTTAGCATTCT
>DTYX01001103.1 GCA_012961655.1 Candidatus Poribacteria bacterium | reverse complement strand
TTCTAAAATATGATAAAATTAAGGTTGAACTCTTCTGAAATAACATTCATAATTTTATCATAATAAAATAACAACATCAAGAAAATAATCCAGTTTTACGGAGGTTAGAAAATTGTACCGAGGAGGGAGGTAATGGAAAAACGTTCCAAGAAGAGTTTGATCTTTCTGGCCTTAGAAAGAGGGAATTCACTGAATATACCGATAAAAACCGAAGCTTCTGAAATTGGAAAAGCAAAGGGATTTGCTTCTTATCTTTTCGTCCGCAATGCGCTTATCGAAGAGATAGCAAAGTCACCGCGTGCGTCAATAAAGTCTGTGGTATCAACAGGGAAACCAAGCAAGGAGTGTCGAAAATGAAAAGATCGAATGTATTCATCATCATTTTGGCAATAATCATGGGGATATTTGCTTGTACTTTCACGCCCAAAAATAAGATTCTCCCCAAACGGGAGGGCGAAAAGCTAACTTCCGAGGCATCCACCAGCCAACGGGTTTCCGATTCTATCGTTCGAGAGAAGCGTTTGATAAGCAATAATGTGCGTTGTGTCGCCGCGGATACAAACAACGTGTGGGTAGCTACACACTTTTGGCAATGCAAATTTTTTCATCACTTATTCTTTTGTGATGTATGAAACGTGAAAAGTGAACTATACCATTACGTTTCACTTATAATGTATCAGTTTTGCCACGAAATCGTATCAAAGACACAACATAAAAAGTGAAAATCAGTATATCACAATGGAAGTTCGATCGTTCACTTCGTTCAGGATGACATTACTTGTTCGGGAATTTTCCCCAACAAGTTGGGGCATCCGCCAAAACAGTAAGAGTAAAATCAGCGCCCCAAAACTGAAAATGGCATTGAAATTGCTTACATATAATAATGTAATGTGGCGGACAACGCATTGTTAAATCGCTCATGCGTGTCATCCTTAGTTGATGCCACGCATGAGTAATATGCTAAATTTGACGATTAATGAGGACTTTACTGAGCATAATTTAAAGGAGTGAAATAAGATGTCCATCAACAAAATACATCGCGGTTACTTTACATTAGCTCTGCTTATCCTAGTCGGTTGGTTAATCCAATCGGCGCAGGCGGATTATTGGTCAGTTTCATATTACGATTACGACTATGATTATTCGCGCTCAGACAGGATAAGTCGTGAACATCGAGACGCCGGCGATGTGGACGATTGGATTGAACGCGGTAATTCCACTGTTACCACCAGTCCGCATTTTCGGGATGGCATTAGATTATCAGCTTGGGCGAGCGATTATATCAGTGATGATGAATACGATTTTGCTCTCGCCAGCGCTATCTATCTTTTTGATATTCCCAGACGGGCGCAGTATATTAAAATTAAAGTTCGCTACCGGGGGGAAGGGCGCGAAGCTGACTTTGATGATTATGAAGAGATTGCCGGACGGGTATGGATTCGGAACTTCAGGAGGGAACGTGAAGGCAGACGCTATGACTACGATGATAAGGAAACTTTGTATGGCGATACCTTCGTTCTGAGAGCAAAACGTCGTTCAGAAACGATAAAAATCCCTGCTGCTCACCATGTCGGTGAAGATGACGTCATGGAACTTCACGTCGTCGTAGAAAACGGTGGACTTCTGGATGTAGAGTATGTTGATGTTGCAACCTATCGCTACCTACCAGAAGTACGCGTTGTCAATCGGTATATCCGGACCTATGAATGGCGGCCATGGTATAATTACACCTATTTCTACTTCTACGATGGGCCAGTTTACTATGTTACCGATTACGACTATTACGTCCGCTGGAGCTATCCTGTCTATGATGTGCATTATGTTACTATAAGAAAAAACTATAGAGCATATCTGCACCGTTACTATAAAATTTACCCCAGCCGTCATCATGGATATTCTCGAGCCGATATAAATATCAATGTCTATGATAGACAACGAAGAGGAATCCAAACGCCGCGTTTGAGTAAATGGACGCCAGAATACGAACGAGTTCGACGCGAGTACGATAGGTCGCGATTGATGAAGAGACGTAGAAGGACGGATATCGAAAGGGTTCGAAATAGTGTGCGAGTAACAATTGAAAATCACCGACGTCAGCCTGTCTTATCTGACCGCCTTATTCAAAAGCGCCGTCGTTCGTCTGCAGCTACTTCAGAGCGTTCGTCAGTTATCCAGGATAGGGGAACACCGAGGGTTCGAATCGTTCGACCAACTGAAAGACAAAACGAAAACATCGAACGGATTATTCGCAATCGGTCTTCGCGTTCAAGCACAACGAAATCAGGCACATCGAGTTCCGTGCGGTCAGACATCAAAAAACGCCGCTCTTCAAGTTCAATTTCATCGTCCCCAAGTCGCAGTTCGGTGAAATCAAATCGTTCGGATTCAAGCCGGCGAGAAAGTGTCACCAAACGCCGTTCCTCAAGCTCATCATCTCAGAGTTCATCCAGCAAGAAAGATGATGACGATGATGAAGAAAAGAAGCGGAAACAGCAGCAAAGCCGAGAAAGCACGAAAAAGCGACGCAGATAGTTCCTCCCATCAAAAAAAGCCGGGGTTATATTTGACTTCGGCTTTTTTCTGTCTGTGGAAATGGAGTGCGCAAACTGAAATTTACGTTGCGAAAGCAACATTTTTGCCCTCTGAGGGCATTACCGATTTTTTAGTCAAGAATCGTCACAGCGATAAAATTTCTAAAAAATGAATACAAATTTCCCATGATAGAATTTACGTCCCGAATGTAGCCGAAGTCGCAAGACTTCGGGAATTCGGCTACAAAACCTTCGCTACTTTTTCGCATATAAATTAAATATAATTCCGGGAGCTTATGTATACTGCGCCCACCTGTCTTTCAAGGAGTTGATAGCATAGGGAATCAAACTATCAATGTTTTGAAAAAGTGACGCTACGACTTAGATTTTTTGAGAGATAATCGTGGTATTTAGATATACCTACGTGGTCGCAGGAACATGGTTTCCTGCGACCATTTTTATTTCTATATTTATTAGGTCGAAATTCACATTTCGAATTCGACGTCCTGAGAATCGGGACTTCTGGATATCTGGGTTGTCGATTT
>DTYX01001102.1 GCA_012961655.1 Candidatus Poribacteria bacterium | reverse complement strand
ATTAACCCGTGTGTATCCGTGGCTAATTATCTTTAATATATTTAACAAAGCGCTACTGAGAGAACTCCTATCTTCTGAGCAGATTAGCGTAAGCGCATCTATTGATGACAAGGTTCTTTTTCCGTTCAAAATGGAGAGGGAAATTTCCCATCATTCCCAGTTTCGATTTGAAAGACCACATCGTATCATACCGATAAATCGCCATTCTGGGTAAGAAATAAAGATTATCAGTACTTATTATATTTCCTGGATTTAAACTGAAGGCTGCTGTATAACCGCACTCACGCGCCAATCGAGCGGTTCTACAATCGTAATTCCCATAAGGATAGGAAAAAAAATATATCGGTTTCTGGAAAAGATTTTCCAAAATTGCTTTAGAAGTTTGAATTTCATATTTCACAGTAGCATCATCCTGGTACGTCAGAAAAAGATGGTTGACGCCGTGAGAACCGAAACAAAATCCTTCTTTGGCTAAAAACCGAATTTGTGTCGGAGTGAGATGCTTAAATCTCCGCCATCCGAGTTTTACATCCCAATCATTCATCAGCCCTATGTAGCCCGCCAGAAGAAAAACAGTTGCTGTATAGCCATACTTTTTCATAATCGGATAAGCGCAATGATAAAAATTTTCATACCCATCGTCGAAGGTAATCAGAATGGGCTTTTGGGGAAATCTACCTTCGCCATTCACCGCAGCGACTATCAATTCCGGCGATATACTCTGATAGCCGGATTTGGCTAAAAACCGCATCTGTCTTTCGAACGTTTTAGGAGAAATACAGGTAATGCTTAGTTCTCTTACTGTATCAATTTTATGATAGGCTAAAATAGGCACTTTAATCGCAGCTTGAGTTGTTGAAGACGATTTTTTCACTTGGAAGAAGCTTTATATAACGTAATCCGTAAAGCGTAACAGACGTTACTTAGTCGTTTTTGAGTTGATTCGTATGGATTGGGATAGTTCTGCAACAAGGATGTATGTTCTGGTATCAATCGCTGCACAATTAGTTGTTTTAGTTGCCGCTATTCGTTCTGCGCTTTAGATTTATCCCCGTAGACATTTTTCCTTGAGTTTCTCTTCTAATTCAGCAACCTTTTTTTCCAGTTCCGAGATGTGGTTCAAAACATCGGGCAATTTATGCATCGAAGCCTGGAGACGTAAGTCTTTTGAGTGCGGTATGGCTGGAAAACCTGACACATAGGAATTTGGCGGCAAATCTTTGGTGACACCGGCTCTAGCTAGAATAACAGAATCTTCTCCGATGGTCAAATGTCCCGAAACACCTGATTGTCCGGCGAAGGTGACGCGGTCTTTAACTTCAGTACTTCCCGCGATTGCAGTCTGAGCAGTTATCCGACAATCTTCTCCAATAACGACATTATGAGCTATTTGTACCAGGTTATCAATTTTAGAGCCTCGTTTGATAATAGTCGCGCCATCGGTAATTGTGGCTCTATCAACTGTTGTATTGGCGCCTATTTCCACACTATCTTCGATAATCACGGTGCCGATTTGTGGGATTTTATGATGACGGTCGCTCACCTTAGCAAAGCCAAAACCGTCGCTACCTATTACTGCACCGCTATGAATAATTACGTCATTGCCGATGGTTACCTCTTCTCGAATTGTCACTCGTGGATAAATTAAAACGCCAAAACCGATTTTCGTATCATCTCCAATGTAAACCAACGGTCCAATAACTGTATCATCGCCTATCTGGACATTATCTCCGATAACTGTAAACGCTTGAATCGAGACTCGCTCACCGAGGTTGACATTCTGACCGATAATGGCAAATTGATTTATTCCAGGCATCGGTTGGCGTTTAGGACGAGCGAAAAGCTCTAACACTTTTGCAAAGGCAAAATATGGATTTTCAACTCGTATAACAGGTTTGCCATTCCAGACGACATCTCTACCGATAATAATTGCAGAGGCACCCGTTTTATCCATTTCACGCCGATATCTAGGATGTGCCACAAATGTAATTTCTCCATCTCGGGCCTCTTTGATGCCAGCAACGCCACAGATTTCTATTTCACCATTACCGCATAGCTCGCCATTTATTATTTTATTAATTTCTTTTAATGTTTTTACCATTGAATACCAAAAGAGCGATAATAAAACTCTTCATTCTCCTTGTTTGATGCTCAGAAACTTCCAAAGAGCGGATAATAAAGAAAGATTGTAGAAGCTATTGAAGTCGCCAACACGACTCTTTTTTATGGCAATATATCAACTACCTTGACGAAGCCTTGAGGCGCGGCAAGCGGCGCAACCGAGTCTGTTGTCATATAAAGCGCAAGATGCTTGTATCCATAACCGGAGGGCTGCTCAGGCATTAACAAGGGGTTTCGGTAGACCTCCAGCCGTTGATGAACCAGATTGATAATCCAATAATCCTCGATGCCTGCTTTTGCGTATAGACTTGCTTTCTGACTGCGGTCATACGTGAGAGTGGTATCCGATATCTCCACAATAAGTAAAGCAGTGGTGGGATGTGCGTCTCTGTAATCGCGCGGTGTACCCGCAACTACTGCAACATCAGGTTCAGGTTCTGAAATCTCGCTCAGAGCCATTGGCGCTTGTATTCGGATGACGTAACCCTGGCCAAAAGCTGTACGCAACGCCTCCGCTACAAGAATCGCCGCTGTCGTGTGTGGACTGTTTTGCGGACTCATTTGAATAATCTCCCCTTCAATTAGTTCCGTTCGCTCACCAATCGCAAGCACGCCTAACTCAGCCATTTTCATGTATTCCTTGCGAGTCCACCGGCGTAGCCTTTGTATATCTTCGTTTTGCTCGAATGTATACTTTAACTCACTGTCAGTTAAGTCAGTTGCAGATAACACAGTAACTTCACTCATGAATAATTACCTCACTATTCTCATAACGTTTCATTTTCAGATATGTGCTCACATAAGGTCAGTGGTATCTACTTCTTCTTAGGTTCTCCTTTCGTTTCCCCTTTACCTTCATTTGAAGTTTCTGTTTTTTGTTCAGGATGCTCCTTGTCGTATTTATCATTAAGAATTTTGAGCACTCTATCGGTTAAATCATATTTTGGTTCCACATAGAGAGTCACTAATCCTTTTTCTAAAATTATACTAAAACCCTCTTCTTTGCCAATTTTCTTTATTAACTCTTCTATTTCCCTTATTATTGGCTCGCCCAACTCTTTCCGTTTTTCATCAATAGCTTCCTGTCCTTTTTCAGCGCGATTGCGTATCTCCTCTTGTTTTAAACGGATTTCATTTCTCATTTGCATCTCTTTCTGTTCATTATCCAGAAAGAGACGTTGTTTATCGAATTTTTCCTGCATTTGTCTGAGCTCATCATCCATCCCTTTCAATTCCTCTCGGAGACGCTCTACTGCGGTCCTCAATATACCATCAACTTCTCTAGCTTTCTTGTATTCGTCAACTACTCTTTGGGTATCTACTACCCCAATCTTAAAAACTGTTTGAGCGAAAACAGAGGTTGAATTGAAAATCATAAAGCAGTAGAAAATAGTTATACCAGTAATCAAATTGTGGATTTTTTTGTGAACCATGTTTTCCTCCATAAATATTATGGCAAGAAGGAAAAATGGCAATGGGAGCAGACGTCCCCTTAGTCCAATTGCCCTTTAGCCATCTTGCCCTTTAGCCTCCCTCTTTAAAATGCAGGCCCCAAAGAGAAATGAAATTTACCGCCCGGTTGAGGTTGTCCAAACTCGTTCTCTCGGTCGAAACCATATCCGTATTCTAATCTCATAATTAGCCCCATCGCTGGCAACTCAAATCGCACTCCAACGCCGACACTCTTTTTCGGACTGAACTGATTGAATATATTGGTAGTATCCTCATTCCAGGTTTGCCCCATATCGTAGAATGCCAACAGGGTCAAATTACTACTGACGGGATATCGATATTCCAGATTAAGATAGTACATCTTGTTTCCGCCGAAGTTAGGATTTACTTTCCCTTTTGCTTCGGGAATGATTGACCAGTTTTCATAACCTCTCACGGGATACATAGTATCTATACCGCCGAGGTAGTATCGGTCAGAAGATAACATCCAAATTCTATTTGTATCAAGTTTGCCCGCATTAGTCCAGATGTTAGACCTAATATAACCCGCCTGGAAATGTGTGGCAAGGATGAAATTTTTGAAAGTCTCTAAGAACCAATTGTTATCAAAAGTGTACTTTTGGAATTGATTATCCGCGCCAAGGAAGCCGCCCGAGTATTCATAAGCAAAGCTATTATATGAACCGGAAATTGGGTTAAACAAACTCATCCGATAGTCACGAGTATCTCGTGAGACAAAAAGGGTGATACTTCGCGTTTCATACCAGCGATTCTTATTCTCTTCTCCGGTTAAGAGCTTAGGGAATTCAAGATATCCGTTTTCATCTCTGAAGCGCACTGATGTCTCAATATTTTTTGTAATCGGTCTGCCAAGGGTAATTGTGCCTCCGTAGCGCTTATCAATATACCAATCATCATACTCGCTATAGCTACTATATATCCTATTATAGTAAAGACGGCGCAATCTATGGCGGCTATACAAGCTCAATGATAAAGAGGTGGGGTCATTGAATATCCAGGGAGTCCGGAAAGAGATTTCCCCTGTTTTTCTTTTCCGTGTGCCTAATTCACCTTTTACGTGGACTCGATAAGCCTTGCCAAATAAATTATTATTGCCGATTTCCAATCCACCGAGAATTCCACCTTCCGTGCCATACCCGCCAAAGAGACTGAACATTCCCGTCTGCGGAGTTTCAATAACCTGCACAACTAAATCTTTTTGATTATCATCGCTGCCTTGCCTGAGTCTGAAATCGACCCCTCTGATGAAAGAACCGATTGTATAAATCTTTTGGCGCGCTAACCGCAAATTTTCGACGTTGTATGGCTGTCCCTTCTGAATATCTAGTCGATTGAGTTCACGACGAATAATCGGCTCTTTCGTTTTCTCTAGACCGTTGATATCTACGTCGCCTATGGATATTATGCTTCCTTCTGAGACCCTTAAAGTGATTTCCACAATTCCGTTTTCGGAATCATACTTCGGTGGGTCTGGGATAATCTGAGCTAAGATGTACCCTTTGTCATTGTATGCCCCGCGAATTGTCTCTAAATCTTCTGCAAACGCGCTTTTACTGAATATGTCTCCTTCAGCAAGTTGAAGCATCGAAAGAATCTTTTCCTCAGAAAAAACAGGTTTTTCAACATCGTCCTTAAAAATAATATCATATCTGCCAATCCGAAACTGCGGACCCTCTTCAATCGCGATATCCAGCATAATGCCTGTTTTATCATCGGTGAACCTTTTTTGAGTATCAACTACTTTGGCATACATAAATCCTCTGTCCTGATAGTAGCCTATTATCCGTTCAAGGTCAGTTTCAAAATCTTCGTCGCGGAACCGCTTTCCCTCACGCGTTTTCATCACCTTTCGCAACGCCTTTTTGGTGGCGTACTCATTACCAATAAAGTTCACCTCTTCAACTTTTATCCGCTCGCCTTCCGTAATTCTGAAGGTTACTGATACTGTGTCATCGGGGTTATGCCATTTTACGTCACTATCCACACTAGCTAAATAGTAACCTTCCTTTCGATATAATTCTAAAATATTTTGTGTACTTTCCCACAAACCTTTTTCACTATAAAACGCTCCCGGTTTCAAAGTGATTTTATTCAGAATTTTTTTCTTGCTTAATTTGTCATTGCCGATGAGAGTGATACCGCCTTCGTGAGATTCTACTTGATTCTTATTTTCTTCATTCGCGCTATTTGGAACATCCGCCGTAGTTTGATTCACCGTCTTATTGTTACTCTCTTCGCCCCGTCTTCGTCGGGACAGGCCTATTTTAGGATTCTCTTTTAAGATAAATTCTACTCTCAAGCCGTTATCGATGGACTTAACGTCCACTGAGATGTCAGAAAAAGCCTCTGTTGTTTTATATATCTCCTTGATGTCCTTTGATAGTTTATCAGGGGAAATTTCCTCGCCGACCTTTGTTTGGATTAAGTCTCTAATTAAGCTCTCATCCATACTTTTAAGCCCGCTGATAACTATCTCTTGAACAATTAAATCACTGTCTACGCTTGTCGACTCTTCCGCAAATATCGGCATAGCAGATATTAAAAGTGTAAATATTATTATCGCTGAT